>JAGHJP010000056.1 GCA_017886575.1 Clostridia bacterium | reverse complement strand
GGTTGATGACGTCGGTGAGCACCAGGCCCATGAAGAAGGTCGAACTGATGCCCGCGACCGCCGTGACGGCGATGCAGACGAACACGCTGATCATGCGCCACTTATAATAGCGGAACAAGTATCCCATGAGCCTTGCCAGCGTCTTGAAGGAATGCAGTTTTTTCTTGCCCGCGGGCTGTGCTTGCGTTTTACTCATTTGCCTCCCCTCCTTTTTCCTGACTCTCCGCGGCGGGCGCCGCCGCGCCTTCCGCCCCGTCCGGCGCGTCCCCGGCGGGAGCCGTCGCCTTGTTCTGCGAATAATAAACTTCCCGATAAATGGCGTTGCTTGCAAGCAGTTCCTCGTGCGTGCCGACGGCGTCGATCTTGCCGCCGTCCATGACGATGATGCGGTCGGCGTCCTGCACGGAGGAAACGCGCTGGGCGATGATGATCTTGGTCACCGACGGGATCTCGTCGCGGAAGGAGCGGCGGATCATGGCGTCCGTCTTGGTGTCCACCGCCGAGGTGGAGTCGTCCAGAATGAGCACCTTGGGGTCTTTCAGCAGGGCGCGCGCGATGCAGAGGCGCTGCTTCTGCCCGCCCGAAACGTTGGTGCCGCCCTGTTCGATGTAGGTGTCGTACTTATCGGGGAATCCCTGAATGAAGTCGTCGGCGCAGGCGAGGCGGCAGACCCGTTCGATCTCCTCGTCCGTCGCGTCCTTCTTGCCCCAGCGCAGGTTCTCCTTGATGGTGCCCGAGAACAGGACGTTCTTCTGCAGCACCATGGCGACCTTGTTGCGCAGGGCTTCGAGGTCGTAATCCTTGACGTTCACGCCGCCGACGTACACGGCTCCTTCCGTCGCGTCATAGAGGCGGGGAATGAGGTTGACGAGGGTGGATTTGGAAGCGCCCGTGCCGCCGAGGATGCCGATGGTCTCGCCCGAACGGATGTGCAGGTTGACGCCCGACAGGGCAAACCGCTCGGCGTTCGCCGCGTATTTGAAACTGACGTTGTCGAACACGATGTCGCCGTCCTTGACTTCCTGCACGGCGTTCGCGGGAGAAACGATGTTGCTCTTTTCGGAGAGGACCGCGACGATGCGTTCGCCCGACGTGCGCGCGATGATGATCATGACGAGCACCATGGAGAACTGCATGATGGCGGAGAGGATCTGCGACGCGTACATGATGAGGACGGTGATGTCCGCTTCCTGCACGGGGTCGTTGATGTTGTTGTTGGTGAGAATGGCGCCCAAAAGGAAGATGAGCAGGAAGGACAGCCAGATGCAGAACTGCATGACGGGCTGGTTGACCGCCATGATGCGTTCGCCGAGGGTGAAGTCCTTGCACACGTCCTCGGACGTTCTGCCGAACTTCTCCTCTTCGTGCTGTTCGCGGACGAACGCCTTGACGACGCGGATGCCCTTGATGTCCTCGCGCACCGAGCGGTTCATGTTATCGTACTTTTTGAACACGCGGTCGAAGATGGGATGGGTCTTGAAGATGACGAACACCAGGACCGCCGTCAGCACAGGGATGAGCGCGACGAACACGAACGAGATGGGCACGTTGACCATGAAGGACATGACGAGCGAGAAGATGAGCATGAGCGGGCAGCGGATGGCCACGCGGATGATCATCATGAACGCCATCTGCACGTTGGTCACGTCCGTCGTCAGGCGGGTGACGAGGCTGGAGGTCGAAAAGCGGTCGATGTTCGCGAAGGAATAATCCTGGATGGCGTAATACATATCCTTCCTTAAATTCTTCGCAAACCCCGCGCTCGCCCGCGCCGCGAACCTGCCCGAAAGCATGCCGAACGCCAAAGAGAGCAGGGCCATGCCCACGAGAATGCCGCCGTAGTAGCCGATCGTGCCCATGGAGATGGACGACTCTTCCTGTTGGATGACTTCGATAAAGCGCATGATGACGAGGGGCATCAGGCACTCCATGACGACTTCCAGCGAGACAAACACGGGAGATAATATGGACGAGCCCTTGTATTCCCGTATGCTCTTAGCCAATGTTTTGATCATTCACATTACTCCTTTCTTTATTTTCCGTTCTCTCTACCATTTCCCCTCGGCGGCGGGCCGCCGCACGTCACTTTTCCCCTTTTTCCCTTCACGCAAATTCCTCGATGTTGCGCACGAACCGGTCGACGTAATCGAAAAACGCGTTCAGTTCCTCTTCGGAGAAACCCTTGACGAGCTGCTCTTCGATGCGGGCGAGCTGCGCCTGCAGACGGCGGCGGATGTCCCGCGCATAATCGGTGAGCACGATCTTTTTGAGCCGCGCGTCCCGCTCCACGGGCACGCGGCGGATGATGCCGTCCCGCTCCATCGATTTCAAAAGCACGGTCACCGTCGGGCGGCTGACGCCGAACGCCGCTTCCAGATCCCGCTGAAAGACGTCCGCACCTTCGTTGCGGAAGAGAAAATTCAATATCCATATCCGGATGCCCGTCAAATTTTCGTTCTCCCTGACGGCGGGAATGTTGTCGATCGCCCGATCGATGCGGTGGGTCAGCGCCCTGACCGCTCCGCCGACGTGTCTTTTGTCCATGCAATACCTCATTAAAACAAAAGACAGCCCAACTTGTTAGGCTATCTAACATTATTATATACATTCCCCGGAAATTGTCAACAAAAAAAATCGGGATAAAATCAATTTTCCGAAAAAAATTCTTTCATCTCTCGCCGCGCCGCTTCCACAGGCGATACGACCGCCCCTTTCTCAGACGAAAAACGCCGAACGGGTGCAAGCCTACGCCCATGCCCCGGTATTACGGGCAATCGCACACGTCGTTCGAAGAGCGGAAAAGCGGAGCCATACCTTCGGATATGCGCCCCGCTCTTCTGTTTTTTAATGCAAGCGCCGCTATGACGCGCCCTCGCCTTCGCCCGTCAACCGATCACGTATCCCGTCACGGTCAGAGGCACCGTGCCGAAATTCGTGCCGATCAGAATGTAACTGCCGACGGCAGAGGAGGCGTCGGCTTCCACCGCAAAATACGCTTCGATGCTCTCGCCCGCGCCGATCTCCATGGTGACGCCCATCAGGTCATTGCCGGAAGCGCCGACATAATAACGGATGAGTACGGTCTCGCTGCCGTTATTGGTGACGTTCAGGCACACGACCTGTTTTTTGCCCGTCGCGGCAAAACCGTCGCCCGCACCGTTGGCAATGGTCAGGATCTTCCCCGCGCCGCTCGTCGGGCTGCCCTTGATGGTGATCTCCGTGGAAGTGACGCCGTCCTTTTCCGACTGTATGCCGCTTGCCGAAACGGCGCTGTTATTGGAAGAGATGGATGTGCCGATGGAGAAATTCTCCTTTGCGGCGGGGTCTATGACCGTCACCGTCGCCGCGGACACGCCGCCGATGTAGGCGCTGCCCGAAACGTCGGCGATCTCCACCGTGAAATCATACAGACCCGCACCGCCGGCGGGAAGGTTGACGGGCACCTGCACGGTCTTTTCCGTTTCACCCGCCGCAAAAGTCACCGTTTGGTCGACCGCGGTATAATCCTTCCCCGCAACGCCGCTGCCGTCGCGCGTGCGCACGGTCGCCGAAACCGCCGTATCGGTCGCCGCCGAACGGACGAGCGTCAGCGTCGCCATGCCCGCCGTGCCGTCGGCAAATATCTCCGCATTCGCCAGAGCAATGGTGTTCGACTTGCCGAAAGTGATCGTGCTCAGATTGATGCCGGCGTTGCCGCTCGGGTTTTCCTCAAAAGTCAGATAAACATTGTGATATCCTTCAAATTGTTCGGGCGAATCGATCTCAAACGCCTCGGACTGCTCGAATTTATAATAGCTGCCCGTCGGGGCGAGAACGCAGGTCGCTATGACCGGTCCCGACGAAGGATCGTCTATCCGCACTTTCACGACTGTGTTTTTGCTCGTATCGTTGCCGTTGCCCGCATAGAAGAAGCTGATGTTTTCGGGCTCGCCGTCGAAAAACACATTGTTGTAGGTGAGCACCGTGCTCTCCTTGATGCTGCCGACATTGTTATAACCGCCCTTGGTCTGCGCCTTTGCGCCGCCGGTCGCCCCGTCGTAATCGGCAGCGTCGATGGTGCCGGGCGCGGTGAATTTGACTTCTTCCTCGATGCGGCTGTCCGCTTTGTATACGCCGATATGGTTGAGAAGGGGCGCGACGTCGCCGTCGACCGTCTCCACCGTCACGCGCACGGCGTCCGCCGTCACGGGAATGCCCTTGACCAGACGCTTATAGCCGACGGTCGTGCCGTCGCCGTACTGCATCCAGGTGCCGTTCGGCAGACGGACTTCCACGCTGAAACTGTTGATGCGCTGCCCGAGCGGAATATATTCCTGCAATTCCACGACGTCCATGTATGTGGGCTGATCGAACTCCACGGTGACCGTACCGCTGTTCGTGCCGTCGTCCGTCGTCCAATAGGAATCGTAATCGCCGTCCGTCAGGTTGGACGCGCCGAAAGCGTCGTTGTTGCCGCGCGTCGCGCTCGCCGTCGCCTTTGCGCCCAAAGCCTTGTCCGTGCCGAACGTATTGTCAAGGATCTCACGGAAAGCCGTCAGCGCGTCGATGTCGCACTGCTCGAATTTTCCCTCGTTCGTCGGCGGGACGTTCAGCAGGAACACGCCGCCCCTGCCGACCGATCTGAAATAGATATCGGCAAGATTTTCGGGCGTCCGCGTCTTGTCCGTTTCGTCCCAGAACCATGCCCCCGTTTCGCCGCTCGCCGTCGTGCGGATGGAGATGTCCGCTTCGCTGACCGACCAGATGTTGGCGTTCTCCTGCCCCGTTTTGCCTTCGATGTAAGGCACGCCGTTATTGATGTACTTGTTGAATGCGGAGGTGCTGGGCTTTTTATCGGGGAAGCCGCTCCACAGATATTCCTTGTTATACGTCTGCCATGCCTCGTCGCCGCCCCAGCCGAGATCGGCCTCATACGTGCCCACCCAATGCACGGTAGAGCCGTACTCCGACTTGATGACGATATCCGGATTGTAGGCGTACATCGTCTCCCACCAACGGGCATAGTCGTACGTCGGACGGGTCTCCGGTTCGCCGCAGGCGCCGTCCAGCCAGAACTCGACGATGTTGCTGTGATCGTCGTTGCCGTATCTTTCAAAAATTTCTTCGACCATGCCGACGTAAGTATCGTTGTAATCGGGCGGTACGTTCACGCTGTAGCTGGGCATGTTCCTGTCCCAAGGGGAGAGATAAATGCCCGCATCCATGCCGTACTTTTCGCAGGAATCAAAGAATTCGCGGAGCACGTCGCCCTCGCCGTTCTGCCAATCGCTGCTCGCCACGCTGTGATCGGTATATTCCGTCGGATACAGCACGAACCCGTCATGATGTTTGGCCGTCAGAATGATCCTGCCGAATCCCGCCTCCTGCGCCACCTGCACCCATTGATCGGTGTCGAGATCGGTCGGGTTGAAGGCTTTCGGATCCTCCGTACCATCCCCCCATTCGGCTCCCGTAAAGGTATTGATGCCGAAGTGGATGAACATGGACAGCCCCTGCTCGTAATATTTCATCTGCGATGCCGAAGGCACGGGCCCGTACGCCGCGGGCATGCCCGCGATCTGAGGGACATTGTACGCCTCGCCCGTCAGAACGGGGCCGCTGTCGCCGCGGTCAAATCCCTCTTCGTCGCCGCCGGGCAAGTCTTCCCCGCCGGACGAATCGCTCCCCGACGAATCGCTTCCCGACGAATCACTCCCCGACGAATCACTCCCCGACGGATCGCTCCCCGACGGATCGCTCCCCGACGGATCGCTCCCCGACGGATCGCTCCCCGACGAACCGCCGCCCGTACTTGCGCTGCCGTTCGTGCTGCCACCGGACGAACTTTCGCCGTTGTCGATGACAACGCTGCATGCCGCACTGCATGCAATGAATACGACGCCAAACAATGCGGACAAAATTTTGGTTAAAAACTTCATCATTTTCTCCTTATATTTTTTATTTCAAATCTGTTGTCGGTCGACACAGATCCGATCCCCCTCGGTTGCCGCAGATCGGCAGAGAATTATCC
>JAGHJP010000055.1 GCA_017886575.1 Clostridia bacterium | reverse complement strand
GTATCTATACGGAGATGAACAAACTCTCCAAGGTGTCCAAAGTCTCGGGTATGGGTATGATGATCGGCATCAAGACCGACAAGCCCGCACGGGAGGTCGCCGAGCGGTGCATCGAAAAGGGGCTGTTCGTCCTGACGGCGCACGATAAGGTGCGGCTCTTGCCCCCCTTGAACATTACGGAAGAAGAACTTGAAAAAGGTTTGCATATTTTGCGGGAGGTCATTGAAGAATGAAGCATTTATTGAAATTGGCGGATCTTTCCACGGAGGAGATCTATTCGGTCTTAAATCTCGCCGATCAGCTCAAATACGAGCGCAAGAACGGCATACACAAGGAATACCTGAAGGGCAAAACGCTGGGCATGATCTTCCAGAAGTCCTCCACGCGCACCCGCGTTTCCTTCGAAGTCGGCATGTACGAGTTGGGCGGCTATGCGCTCTTTTTGTCCAACCGCGACCTGCAGATCGGCAGGGGCGAGCCCGTGCAGGACACCGCGCGCGTGCTCTCGCGCTACCTCGACGGCATCATGATCCGCACCTTCGACCAGAAGGAGGTGGAGGATCTCGCCAAATACGGCTCGGTGCCCGTCATCAACGCGCTCACCGATTACTGCCATCCCTGCCAGGTGCTCGCCGACCTCATGACCATACGGGAATACAAGGGCAGCCTCAAGGGGCTCAAAATGTGCTTCATCGGGGACGGCAACAACATGGCGAATTCCCTCATGGTCGGCGCGCTCAAAACGGGCATGTCTTTCTCCATCGCCTGCCCCGAAAATTATCGCCCCGACGCCGCGCTTACCGCGTGGGCGCAGGGCGAGGAGTTCAAGGGCCGCTTCACCATGACGACCTCCTGCGCGGAGGCGGCAAAGGACGCCGACGTCGTCTATACGGACGTCTGGGCGTCGATGGGCGAAGAGGGCGAAAGGGAGATCCGCGCCAAGGCTTTCGCGGGTTATCAGGTCAATGCGGAACTGATGTCCGTCGCCAAGCCCGACGCCATGGTGCTCCACTGCCTGCCCGCCCACCGCGGCGAGGAGATTACGGACGAGGTGTTCGAGGCGCACGCCGAAGAGATATTCGACGAGGCGGAAAACAGGCTGCACGCGCAGAAAGCCGTGCTCTGTAAACTGATGAAATAAAGACAAGGCGGGAGCATATACAATGAGCGAAGAAAGAGTATACGTTACTTTACAGAGCGGCAAAGTTTTCAAGGGATACCGCTTCGGCGCGAAGGGGGACAGGATCGGCGAACTCGTCTTTACGACGGGCATGACGGGCTACATCGAAACGCTCACCGACCCCAGCTATTACGGGCAGATCGTCGTGCAGACCTTCCCGCTCATCGGCAATTACGGCATCATCCCCGCGGACTTCGAGAGCCGCAAGTCCTTCGTGTTCGGCTATATCGTGCGCGAAAAGTGCGACGAGCCTTCCAACTTCCGCTGCGAGGAGACGCTGGACGCCTTTTTGAAGGAACAGGGCATCGTGGGGGTCTACGGCATCGACACGCGCGAACTCACCAAGATCGTGCGCGAAGCGGGCGTCATGAACGCCGCCATCACCTCCAAGCCCTTCAAGGACTTTGAAAAACTGGCGGCATACCGCGTGACGGACGCCGTGAAAAATACCACGGTCGACGGGCCCGAGGTGCAGAACAAAGGGGGCAAATACAAGGTCGTTCTCTACGATTTCGGCGCGAAAGAGAACATCGAGCGCGAGCTGGTCAAGCGGGACTGCGAGGTCATCCGCGTGCCTTCTTGGTATACGGCAGAGCAGGTGCTCGCCCTCGATCCCGACGGCATCATGCTGACCAACGGGCCGGGCGACCCCGAAGAGAACACCGAGGTCATTGAAAACCTGCAAAAACTTGCGGGCAAAAAACCGATCTTCGGCATCTGCCTCGGGCACCAGCTCTTCGCGCTTGCCATGGGCGGCAAGACCAAGAAGATGAAGTACGGCCACCGCGGCTCCAACCAGCCCGTGCGCGACACAAGGACGGGGCGGGTGTACATCTCTTCGCAGAACCACGGCTACGAGGTCATTTCGGACAGCGTTAAGGGACGGGTAAGTTTCGTCAACGCCAACGACGGCACTTGCGAAGGGGTCGATTACGACGACATCGGCGCCTATACCGTGCAGTTCCACCCCGAAGCTTGCGGCGGGCCGCACGACGCCAACTTCCTGTTCGACAGATTCATAGAGAACATGCGCAAGAAAAAGGAGAATACGAATGCCTAAGAGAAGTGATATCAAGAAAGTATTGGTCATCGGGTCGGGGCCCATCGTCATCGGTCAGGCCGCCGAGTTTGACTATGCGGGCGCGCAGGCGTGCCGCGTCTTAAAGAGCGAGGGCATCAATGTCGTTCTCTGCAACTCCAACCCCGCCACCATCATGACGGACAGCGCGCTCGCCGACGAGATCTACCTCGAACCGCTCACCGAAGAGTCCTTGAAGCGCATCATCATCAAGGAAAAGCCGGACTCTCTCCTCGCCTCCCTCGGCGGGCAGACGGGGCTCACCATGGGTTGCAAATTGGCAAAATCGGGCTTCCTCGCCGAGCACGGCGTCAAACTCATCGGCACCAAACTCGACGCCATCGATCGGAGCGAGGACAGGGAACTCTTCAAGGAGACCATGGAGAAGATCCACCAGCCCGTCGTGCCTTCGGACATCGCCTACACGGTGGAAGAATGCGTCGCCGTGGCGAACAAACTCGGCTATCCCGTCATCGTCCGTCCCGCCTATACCCTCGGCGGCGCGGGCGGCGGCGTGGCGTATAACGAAGAGGACCTTCGGCTCATCTCCCACAACGGGCTCATGCTTTCGCCCATCACGCAGGTGCTCATTGAAAAGTACATCGGCGGCTGGAAGGAGATCGAATTCGAAGTGCTGCGCGACGGCGCGGGCAACGTGCTCACCGTCTGTTCCATGGAGAACTTCGACCCCGTCGGCATCCACACGGGCGACTCCATCGTCATCGCGCCCGCCGTCACGCTGGCGGACAAGGAATATCAGATGCTCCGCTCGGCGTCCCTCGCCATCATCACTGAACTCGGAATAGAGGGGGGGTGCAACTGTCAGTTCGCGCTCAACCCCGACAGTTTCGAATATTCGGTCATCGAGGTCAACCCCCGCGTGTCCCGCTCCTCGGCGCTCGCCTCCAAGGCGACGGGCTATCCCATCGCCAAAGTGGCGACCAAGATCGCTCTCGGATATAACCTCGACGAGATCAAAAACGATGTCACGGGCAAGACGTACGCTTGCTTCGAGCCGGCGCTCGACTATGTCGTCGTCAAACTGCCCAAGTGGCCCTTCGACAAATTCCTTTACGCTAAGCGCGAGCTGGGCACCCGCATGAAGGCGACGGGGGAAGTCATGGCGATCGGTTCGACCTTCGAACAGGCGATCATGAAGGCGGTTCGCGGCGCGGAAATTTCCATGACGACCCTTAACCACAAGAAATTTATGCCGCTGTCCACCGAGGAGATCGTGCAAAAACTGCACGAAAAGACGGACGAACGCCTGTTTGTCGTCTATGAAGCCATCAAGCGCGGCGTGTCGCTCGACGAGATTTTCGACATCACCAAGATCGACCGCTGGTTCCTCTCCAAACTGCGCAACCTCGCCCGCTACGAATACAAACTCAAAACGGTCCGCGAGTACGCCGAAAACCTGACCGAAGAGGAGATGGACGCCCCCGGTCTCTCCGTGGTCATCGACGGCGAAGAGTATCCCGTCAAGGACATCCAAAAGGGCGTGCTTTCGAGAAAACTCTATGAAGAGGGCAAGCATTACAGTTACCTCGACAAGGACATCGAGAAGCTCTCGGGACAGAAGATCCCGTACCGCAAGAAGGCGGTGTTCAAAATGGTCGACACCTGTGCGGCGGAATTTTCCGCCCAGACGCCCTATTTCTATTCGACCTACGACGAGGACGACGAGGCGAAGCCCTTCGTGGACAAGAGCCGCAAAAAGCGGATCGTCGTCATCGGTTCGGGCCCCATCCGCATCGGGCAGGGCATCGAGTTCGACTATTCCTCCGTGCACTGCGTCTGGACGCTGAAAGAGCTCGGGTATGAGGTCGTCATCATCAACAACAACCCCGAAACGGTCTCCACCGACTTCGACACGGCGGACAGGCTGTACTTCGAGCCGCTGACGGCGGAGGACGTGCAGCACGTCATCGACGTGGAAAAGCCGTACGGCGTCATCATCACTTTCGGCGGACAGACCGCCATCAACCTCTGCGCCTACTTCCAGAGCCACGGCATCCGCATTCTCGGGACGCCCGCGGACAGCGTGGACATCGCCGAGGACAGGGAACGCTTCGAAGTTCTGCTGGAAAAGTACGGCATCCCGCGCCCGAAGGGCATCACGGTCATGACCAAGGAAGAGGCGTTCCGCGCGGCGGACGAACTCGAATATCCCATTCTCCTGCGTCCTTCCTACGTCATCGGCGGGCAGAACATGACCATCGCCTTCACGCCCGATGACGTCAACCGCTACATGGACGTCATCCTCTCGCAGGGAATCGAAAACCCCGTCCTGTGCGACAAATATCTCATGGGCAGCGAGCTGGAAGTGGACGCCATCAGCGACGGTACGGACGTGCTCATCCCCGGCATCATGCAGCATATCGAGCGCACGGGCGTGCATTCGGGCGACTCCATCGCCGTCTATCCTCCCTATAACCTCGACGATTCCATGCTCAAACAGATCATCGACGTTTCCACGCAGCTTGCGCTGGAATTGAAGACCAAGGGGCTCATCAACATTCAGTATCTCATTTACCGCAACCGCCTGTACGTCATCGAGGTCAACCCCCGCGCATCCCGCACGGTGCCGTATATCTCCAAGGTGACGGGGGTCCCCATGGTCGAACTTGCCACCAAGATCATCGTGGGCGCCAAGCTCAAAAAGCTCGGCTACGGCACGGGGCTCTATCCCGATTCTCCCTATGTGGCGGTCAAAGTGCCCGTGTTCAGTTTTGAAAAGCTCAACGACGTCAATTCCCAACTCGGCCCGCAGATGAAGTCCACGGGCGAAGTCTTGGGGATCGGCAAGACCATGGAGGAGGCGCTCTTCAAGGGGCTGGTCTCCGCGGGGTTCAAGATGTGCCACCCGACCAAGAAGAAGCCCGTCGGCGTCTACATCACGGTCAACGATCAGGATAAATTCGAAATCGTATCCGTCGCCAAGAAGTTTGCCGACCTCGGCTGCAACATCTATGCCACCAAGGGCACCGCGGCGGTCATCTCCAAACTCGGCATCCAGGTCTCGGTCGTGGACAGGTTGTCCGCCACCGACACGGTCATCAAGCTGATGGACGAGGACAAGATCGACTACATCATCTATACAGGCAAGACGGACATGGAGTCCATCAACGACTATATCCGTCTGCACCACCACGCCATTCTGCTCGGCATCACGGTTTTGACTTCGCTCGACACGGCGAATGCCCTCGGCGACATCATCGCCAGCAAGTTCACCGAAAACAACACCGAGCTCGTGGACATCAACCACCTGCGCAAGGAAAAGATGCAGCTCGAATTCACCAAGATGCAGGCCTGCGGCAACGACTATATCTATTTCAACAACTTCGACGGCAAGATCACCTGTCCCGAATCGCTCGCCATTAACTTTGTCAGCCGCCACTACGGCATCGGCGGGGACGGCATCGTGCTCATCGAAAAATCGGACGTCGCGGACGCGAAAATGAGCATCTACAACCGCGACGGTTCGGCGGGCGGCGTCGGCGGCAACTCCGTCCGCTGCGTCGGCAAATATCTCCTGGAAAAGGGGATCGTCAAGGACAAGGACGTGGTGCGCATCGAAACCGAACACGGGGTGAACGAAGTCAAACTCTATTCCTTCAACGGCAAGGTGCGTTCGGCAAGCGTCAACCTCGGCGAGGTGCGCCTGAAGGGCGCGGAAATTCCCTGCGTCTGGGAGGATGCGGAGCGCGTCGTCGGCAAGGAGATCGAGATCGGCGGGCAGAAGTACGCCGCTACCCTCGTCAACATCGGCAACCCGCACTGCGTGGTGTTCTGCGACAAGGTGGATGACGTGGACGTCGAAACGGTCGGGCCGCTCTTCGAGCACAGCGAGTACTTCCCCAACCGCATCAACACCGAGTTCATCCGCGTGGTCAACCCGGTCACCATCAAAATGCGCGTCTGGGAGCGGGGCAACGGCGAAACGTGGGCTTGCGGCACGGGCGCGGCGGCGGCAGTGGTGGCATGCGTGCTGAACGGATACTGTCAGCGCGATACCAATATCACTGTCAAACTGCGCGGCGGCGATCTCACCGTCAACTATAAATCGGACAACACCGTCGAACTCATGGGTCCCGTCAAGACGACCTTTGAAGGCAAGATCGAATTTTAAGTTTTTTTCGTATGATATATTTTGATAATGCGGCGACCACCCGTCCGGACGGACGGGCGGTCAGGCGCGCTATGCGCTGGATAGAGGAACGCTGGTTCAATCCTTCCGCGCTCTACCGCGAAGGGCTGGGGGTGCACGGCGATCTCAAAGAGGCGCGCGAATTTCTCGTTTCCCGCGTCGCTTCTCCCGCCGAGGTATCCCTCGTCTTTACCGCCTGCGGCAGCGAGGCGGACAACCAGGCGCTTTTCTCCTTTGCAAAGCGGGGCAATCTCGTCATCACGGGCGGCGAGCACGCGGCGGTCTTTGCGGCGGCAAACGAGCTGAAATGCCGCGGCGTCGAACTGCGCGTCGCGCCGTTGAACGGGGACGGCGGCGTGAACGAAGAGGCGCTCTTGTCCCTGGTGGACGAAAAGACCAGCCTCGTCTCCGTCATCCACGTCAACAACGAAACGGGCGCGGTCAACGACGTCAACGCCCTCGCGGCGGCGGTCAAAAAGAAGAACCCGCGCGTTATATTTCACAGCGACGGCGTGCAGGCGTTCGGCAAAATTCCCTATAAAATGGGTGCGTCGGTCGATCTGTATTCGGTGTCCGCCCATAAGATCGGCGGGCTGAAAGGGGTCGGCGGGCTGTTCGTGCGCAAAAAAATTTACGCCGCCCTGCGCCCGTACATCTACGGCGGCGGGCAGGAAGACGGCAAGCGAAGCGGCACGGAAAACACCTTCGGCATCATGCAGTTCCGCTTTGCGGCGGAGAATAAATTCTCGGCGTTGACGGAAGATCTTTCGCGCGTGCTCGGCTATCGCGAAACGCTTTGGAGCGGGCTGGACAAAGCTGTTTTCACCCGCATTTCGCCCGCGGACGGTTCGCCGTACATTCTCACCGTATCGGCGGCGGGGCTGCGCGGCGAAACGCTGCTGCACCTGCTGGACGATCGCGGTCTTGTCGTCGGCACGGGTTCCGCCTGTTCTTCCAATGCCAAAAAGCGGTATTCCCGCGTCATTCTCGCGTGCGGCAGGAGCGAGACGGAGGCGGACGGTGTGCTGCGGCTGAGCTTTTCGCCTGAAACGACGCAAGAGGAGATAACGGCGGCGACGGACATTCTGAACGGCTGCGCTGCCGAACTCAAAAAAAGGATGAATATTTAATGGAAAACCGATCGGTCATCATCATCCGTTATGCCGAGATCTATCTCAAAAAGAAGAACCGCGGCTATTTCGAACGGATATTCAGAAACAACATAGAGGCTGCGCTCAAAGGAATTCCGCACAAACTGACGACGGCGGCGGGGCGGTATTACCTCGAAGATTTTGCCGAAGAGGACATCGAAGAATTGCTTGCTCGCCTGAAAAAGGTATTCGGCATCCACACGATGAGCGTGGGCAGGCGCGTCAGAAGCGACATGGACGAAATTTTCCGCGCCGCGCTCTCCGTCTGCCGCGAAAACGGGTCCTTCAAGGTGGAAACGCACCGCGCCGACAAGACTTTTCCGCTCAATTCCATGGAAGTTTCCCGCGAGATCGGCGGCAGGCTGCTCTCCGCACGGAAAAATCTGACGGTGGACGTGCACGATCCCGACTTTTACGTCTATCTCGATCTGCGCGAGGACGGCACGACGCTCGTCTTTTCGGAATTTTTCGACGGCGCGGGCGGTATGCCCGTCGGTTCGGCGGGCAAGGGGCTCTTGATGCTCTCGGGCGGCATCGATTCGCCCGTGGCGGGCTATATGATGGCGAAGCGCGGCATGCACGTCCATTGCCTGCACTTTCATTCCTATCCGTATACCAATATGCAGGCCAAGGAGAAGGTGGAGGAACTCGCCAAAATTTTGTCGCCCTACACCTGCGGCACGCGGCTCTATTGCGTGTCCGTCACGCACATCCAGGAGGAGATACACCGCAAATGCGCCGAGGAACTGATGGTCACGCTGCTGCGCCGCTTCATGTTCCGCATTGCCGAAATCGTCGCGTCGCGGCACGGCATCCAGTGCCTCATCACGGGCGAGAGTCTCGGGCAGGTCGCCTCGCAGACCATCGAGGGCATGACCTCTTCCAATTCGGTCGTCAAAAAACTGCCCGTTCTGCGCCCGCTCGTGGGGTTCGATAAAAACGAGATCATCGAGCGTTCCCGCGCGATGGACGCCTATGACGTATCCATCCTGCCCTTCGAGGACTGCTGCACGGTGTTTTTGCCCCGCCACCCCGCCATCCGTCCCAAATTGGACTATATCGAGGCGGAGGAGGCAAAACTCGACGTCTACGAGCTCATCGAAGAGGCGTTGAAAACGGTCGAAAAAATGGATTTTTAAGGAAGAACGGAGGAGGGGAAAGATGATCGTCTATCATTCGCCGTTCTCCAAGGCGGAAATTTTGCGTATCCTGCCGCATGCGGCAAAGGGTTTTCCGGAACGGGACTTCTTATACAGGGAGTTTTCGGACGGAAGCTTTTGGCTGGGGATCGAAAAAGGTGACCATAACGGATATTGGTATACGGCGACCATATCGGAAGATGCGGACGGCTGTACGATCGAAGGCGACATCGAATACGATCCCGAAGGGAAATTATCCGATGACAAGAAAGAAACTTTGTTTCAAAAAATATGTTCCGTCGCTTGGGCTGTGATCTGCTGTGTTGTCTTTTTCATTCCGCTTGTCATCTTTGCAATGATCTATGCAATTTATTTCTTCATTTCTAAAAGAAATGAAAAGCCGAAGGAAGAGTACCTCGATATTTTTATGGAGCGGTATTTGCATGCCGAAAAAATCGAGCAGAAAGACGCGGCGGCAGTTTCTTGAAATCCGTGCATAAAATAATATTTGACTTTATATCTGCATCATACAGAGAACTCATCCTGCGGGATGAGTTCTCTGTGCTTTTATCCAAAAAATTGTTTCAAAAATAAGTCGCTCAAAATGCGATGAGGCAGAATGGCTTTTTTAAGATACGTCGTCTTTAAGAGGTATTCCGTCTGAGAAAGGCGAGCCGAGAAGCCAAGGAGCGGAAAGGACGAACGGAAAAGGCTTGCGGCGAGGAAAGGGGAAGATCAGTCGCCAACCGATGCCGAACCCGAAATCGGCGGCCGCATTTCCGCGCCACCATTCCCGCGGCACGGAGACGCCATTCCCGCTGTCGTGCGCGTTGCCGTTCTCGCCTTTCATTTCGTCCGCGCCGCAAATCAGATTCCCGTCGGTCTGTTCCGCCGCAAGGGTAATGTATGTGTATTCGCTGTCGGTGGTCTTGCAGTGGGAAGGGCATTTGCTGTCGGCTTTGTTACGGTCAAAAACAATTTTTCTGTCAAAACTTTCGCTTTGTTCGGCACATATTTTGCCGTCGTTGCCGTCCTTGGTGCCGTCGGCTTTTTCAGCATTTGCCCGTAGGGGATGGCAAGTAAAAAACTCGTTCCGATCTTTGGTTAGAAAGCCAAAATCGTAAGATTTTTTGCCTGAAAGATACAGTTCTGTCTGACATAGTACGTCTGATACAGCTTTTTCCGTTCCATCGCTCCTTGAAATTTTGTCGGGAACGTTCCGTTTTGTGTAAAGGAGTTTCGGCAACTCGACGGTTTTTCCGACGAACTCATTGTAATAGGGGGTAACCGAGTAAAGATAGCTTTTTCCCTCTTCGACATCTGTATCGAGAAAGTCTTTCGGGCATTTTCCGCAATACACCGTTGTAAAACCGTCACAGCTCTCCCGATTGATGACAATTGAATAGTATTCTGTCTGACATAGTACAATGCAAATGCCGTCATTTTGCACAACTGCCGATATTTTTTCCAGGGCGGGGCGGGAAAAACGATAGGATTGTTCCCGCGGGCGCGCCGATTTTTTGAAGAGATCGTGCACCGTTTTTTCCTGTATGGGGGCGTTCGGGTCGCACAGGACCAGTTTGTGATTTTGTTCGTATTCCGTCTTATCCAGGGCGCAATCGACGACGTCCGCCGATCTTGCAAGATCGGCCGGGGGAGCGTCGGTATACAGGTATTCCAGAATTTTTGCGTTGACGTTTGCGGGCATCCCGCCGCCCGTAATTTTCTCCATGGGCGCATTGTCCGCGTTCCCGAGCCATACGCCCACGGTGTCGCGGGAAGTATAGGAGATGCAGTAGGCGTCCGTGTTGCCCGCGCCGCTGCCGCCCGTGCCCGTCTTGGCGCACAATTCATACCCCGCGGAAACGCTCTTGAGTTTGCGCGCCGTGCCGTCCGTCACGGCACCCGCAAGCATGTCGTTCAGAAGGGTTGCCGTATCCTCTCCGAACACCCGTTTTTCCTTCGTTTGCCGCTCATAAACGGTCTTGCCGTTCCCGTCCGTTATCTTGCGGACGAACGCGGCGGGGGCATACGTACCGCCGCAGGCGAAGGCGGAATATGCCTGCGTGAGTTCCTGCAGGGGGTAACCCTTTTTCATGCCGCCGAGGGCAAGCGCGAGGGACAGGTCGTCCCGCTCCGTATGGAGCCCCAGTTTTTCAAGGTATGCCGCGGCTTTTTCCGTTCCAAGGGCGTTCAAAATTTTGACGGCGGGCACGTTATAGCTCTTGGCAAGCGCCTGCCGCGCGCTCACGTACCCGTGGTATTCCCCGTCGAAATTGCGCGGGGAATAGCCCCCGAAGTCGGTTTTTTCGTCCAGGACGGGCGTGGCGGGGGAGATAAGGTTTTCTTCGAGTGCGGGGGCATAGACCGCGAGCGGCTTGATGGCGGAGGCGGGCAGGCGCGGGGCGTTGCCGATGGTCGAGAAAAACGCCTTCACGCCGTGCCCGGCGTTATCGATAACGCAGAAGCTCTTGTCCGTTTCGCTCATGGCGGACAGTTCTTCGAGCGTCTTTTGCAGTCCGCCGTCCAGGTAGGTATAAATTTTCAGCCCGCCGTAGGCGTTCGCGCCGATGTATTCTTCGGCTTCCGAAAAGACGCGGCTCAGATAACTTTCGGCAAAACCGAGGCGGCTGTGTCCCTCCGCGGGCAACGCCTCCGCGGCGGCTTCACGCCGCTCGCTTTCGTCGATGTATCCCTCCTCCCGCATGACGCTCAGAATGTGATCCCGCCGCGCCAGGCAGTTTTCGGGATGCTTGAAGGGGGAATAATTGTTGGGGGATTTCACCATGCCCGCGAGCGTCGCCGCCTGCGCGAGGGTCAACTCTTCCACGTCCCGGTCGAAGTAGAACCGTGCCGCGCTCTTTATCCCGTAGCAGTTGTGTCCGAAGTAGATGGTGTTCAGGTACATTTCCAGGATCTCTTCCTTGGAATACCGCTTTTCGAGCTGGCGGGTGAGTTTGATCTCTTTCAGCTTGCGCGCGATGGTCTTTTCGGGGGAGAGCTGCGTGTTTTTGACGAGTTGCTGGGAGATTGTGGACGCGCCTTCCTTGAAGGAAAGGGTGGTCACGTTGCGCCAGAGCGCCTTTGCCATGCGCCTGTAATCCAGCCCCTTGTGCGAAAAGAAGCGCTTGTCCTCCGCCGCGAGGAACGCCTCGACGGTGTTTTGCGTCAGATCGGAATAGGCCGCGCCGTTGTCGCCCGACGCCGAGCATTCCGCAATGAGTCCGCCGTCCCCGTCATAGACCGAAACGTTGTTCTGCACGGGGCGCAGGGCGGACGGGTCGAGGGAGGCGGAGGCGGTCGCCAGCAGGTAATATACAAGGCCCCCGAGCGCGGCGGCAAGGACGGCGGCGAGGGCGATCGCAAAAACTTTTTTCAGGATTCTCATATTGACAGTATCTTCTTTTTTAATAATTTTATTATTAAACGGTTGCTAAAAAAGTAAAAAAATGTTAGAATAACAGTAAAACAACATTCACGGAACTTGCATGAACGAAGAAAAGGTAAAAAAATATCACATCGTCACATACGGCTGCCAGATGAACCTGCACGAATCGGAGAAGATGGCGGGCATTTTAAGCCGCAAAGGGTACGTCGCCACGCAGGACAAGAGCGAGGCGGACGTTATTCTTTTTAACACCTGCTGCATCCGCGAGAACGCCGAAAATCACGCCTTCGGCAACATCGGGGAACTCAAAAAACTCAAACGGCAGCGCCCCGAACTCATCGTCGCCGTCGGCGGCTGCATGACCCAGGAGAAGGGCAAGGCGGAACTCTTGAAAAAGCGCTTTCCCTTCGTGGATATCGTGTTCGGTAACCTCAATTTGGAGGAACTCGGCGACCTCATCGAGGAGCGCCGCCGCCGCAAAAAGAAGATCGTGTCCCTCCGCGACGAGGCACAGGGCGTCGTCGAATACGACCCGCCCCTTCGCAACAGTTTTCCCAACGCCTGGGTCAACATCATGTACGGCTGCAACAATTTCTGCAGCTATTGCATCGTGCCCTACGTCCGCGGGAGAGAACGCTCGAGAAATCCCGAAAATATCCTGGAAGAATGCCGCGCTCTCGTCAAAGAGGGCTACCGCGAGATCACCCTTCTGGGGCAGAACGTCAACTCTTACGGCAGCGACGGCGAGACGGACATGTGTTTCCCCGAGCTGCTCGAAAGAGTGGCGCAGATCGAAGGGGACTTCCGCGTGCGGTTCATGACTTCGCACCCCAAGGATTTCACGGAGGCCCTCGTGGACGTCATCGCGCGCAACCGCAAGATCTGCCATCTCGTCCACCTGCCCGTGCAGAGCGGCAGCGACCGCATTTTGCACGCCATGAACCGCCGCTACACGGCGGGGCAGTACATGGAAAAGGTGCGCATGCTCAAAGCGCGAATCCCCGACGCCGAACTGACGTCGGACATCATCGTGGGCTTTCCGGGGGAAACGGAAGAGGACTTCGAAGCCACGGTGAAACTCGTGCAGGAAGTGGGCTTTGCCTCGGCGTTCACCTTCATCTATTCTCCCCGCACGGGGACGAAGGCGGCTTCGATGCCCGGTCAGGTCCCCGAGGACGTGCAGAAGCAGCGCATCATGCGGCTCATCGAGGTCGTCAACGGGTTGACGCGGGAGAAGAGCGCAAAGTACGTCGGAGGGGAAACGGAGATCCTCTGCGAGGATTTCGACCCCAAGCGGAGCCTGTATTTCGGCCGCGACGAGTACGGCAGGATGGGGTATTTTCCGTCCGAAGAAGATATGATCGGCAAATTCGTGCGGCTCCGCGTCGACGGCGCGAACGGCGTGTCCCTCTTCGGGACGCCGGTAAGCGTGCGGTAAACATAAGGAAAGGAAACGGTTATGGCACTCTCACAGATGATGCAACATTATTTTCAGGTCAAGGAGGCGCACAAGGACTGTATCGTCTTTTACCGTCTGGGCGATTTTTACGAGATGTTTTTCGACGACGCCGTCAAGGTGTCCCGCCTTCTGGATCTGACCCTGACGGGCAGGGACTGCGGGCTTTCCGAGCGCGCGCCCATGTGCGGCATCCCGTACCACGCCGCCGACGGCTACATTGCCAAACTTGTCGGCATGGGAGAGAAGATCGCCGTCTGCGAGCAACTCTCCGACCCCTCGCAGAAGAGCAAGGCGTCCGAACTCGTCGAGCGGGACGTCATCCGCATCATTTCGGCGGGCACGCTCACCGAGGACAGCATGCTCGACGAGAAGAAGAACAACTTTATTGCCGCCGTCTGCAAGCACGGCGAAGCCTGCGGCGTCGCCTGGGCGGACATCACGACGGGGGAGTTCTGCGCGGCGGAATTTACGGGCGCGGACGCCGTGCAGCGCACGGCGGATCAATTGGTCAAACTCTCCGTGGCGGAGATCGTGTCGGACGACGACATGCTCTTTGCGGGCAGGGAACTCAAAGAGGTGAAGCACAAGGTCTTGCCGCCCTTCTCCTCCTACTACGCCTGGGCGTTCAACGAAAAGCACGCCGAAAAGAATCTCTTGGAACAGTTCGACGTGCAGTCCTTGGCGGCGTTCGGCATTGCGGGACATCCCGCGGCGCTCGGCGCGGCGGGCGCCCTGATAGAGTATCTGCGGGAGACGCAAAAACATGCGCTCAAAAACATAACTTCGATCAGAATGCTCCGCAGCGAACGGTACATGACCCTCGACCCCGTTGCCGTGCGCAACCTCGAACTCGTGAAGAGCAACGCCGAAAATAAGAAATACGGTTCGCTCCTGTGGCTCCTCGATCGGACGGCGACGGGCATGGGCGCAAGGCTCCTGAACGAAATGGTGCTTTCGCCGCTGAGCGAGAAAGAGGACATCGAATACCGCCTGGACGGCGTCGAAGAGCTGGTGGAAGGCACGGTGGTGCGCTTAGGCATCGCCGAGGCGCTCAAAGAGATCCGCGACGTCGAGCGGCTGGCGGGCAAGATATCCAACGGCAATTTAACGCCCCGCGACTGCCTGGCGCTCGCCGCGTCCCTCCGCGCTGTTCCCGCCCTCAAATTTCGGCTTTCGGGCTTTTCGTCAGCCGCGTTGAAGGACGTCGACGCGGGGCTTCATGACATGAAGGAGATCTATGAACTTCTGGACCGCGCCATCGACCCGCAGGCTTCGGCGGCGACCAAGGACGGGGGATATATCCGCGCGGGGTACAGCGCCGAACTCGACGAGGTGCGCGCCCTGCATAAAAATTCCAACGCCCTGAAAGCGGAGATGGAGGAACGGGAACGGGCGGCGACGGGCATCCCCAAACTGAAGATCGGCTTCAACCGCGTGTTCGGCTATTATATCGAAATTCCCAACGCCTTCAAGGACCGCGCGCCCGAACGGTACATCCGACGGCAGACGCTGGCGACGGCGGAGCGGTTCGTGACCGAGGAACTCAAAGACCTCGAGAGCCGCATCTTGGGCGCGGAGGAAAAAGCTCTTTCGCTCGAAGCGCAGCTCTATGGCGAGATCAAGGACATTTTGGGCAGAAACATCGAAAAACTGAAGAGCGTCGCCCGCGCGGTCGCGCTCCTCGACTGTCTGGTCGCCCTTGCGGCGGTCGCCAAAGAGAACAAGTACTGCCGCCCGAAGATATCCGGGCGAGGGGGCGAATTGAAGATCGTCGAGGGGCGGCATCCCGTCGTGGAGGCGATCTCCCGCGAGCGGTTCGTGCCCAACGATACTCTGATGGACGGCGGGGAAAACCGCACCATGATCATTACGGGCCCGAACATGGCGGGCAAATCCACTTATATGCGGCAGACCGCGCTCATCGTGCTTATGGCGCACATCGGCTCCTTCGTGCCCGCCAAGAGCGCGACCGTTCCCCTGACGGACAGGATCTTCACCCGCGTGGGGGCGAGCGACAATCTCATCTTCGATCAGTCCACTTTCATGGTGGAGATGACCGAAGTCGCCTCCATTCTGCTGCACGCCACCAAGGACAGCCTGCTCGTTCTGGACGAAGTGGGGCGGGGGACGAGCACCTACGACGGGCTTTCCATCGCCTGGGCGGTCGTGGAGTTCCTGACCAAAAATATCCGCGCCAAAACGCTGTTTGCGACGCACTATCATGAATTGACCGAGCTGGAAGGCAAGCTGGAGGGCGTGAAAAACTACAAAGTGACCGTGCGCGAGTTGGGCGGGAGCATCGTGTTCCTGCGCAAGATACAGCGCGGCGGCGCCAACAAGAGTTTCGGCGTGGAAGTCGCAGCGCTGGCGGGCGTGCCCAAAGAGGTGACGGGCCGCGCCAAGCAGATCTTGAAGTCGCTCGAAAAGAACGACGTCAACCGTCCCGCCGTCGTCCCCGCTGAGGAGGAAGAGGCAGAGATGCGGGAAGAAAAGCGGGAACTTACCCGCGCGGAGCGCGTCATTCTCGAAACGGACGTCGACACCCTTTCGCCCGTGCAGGCGCTGCTCCTGCTGTCCGAACTCAAATCGGACATCGAAAAGGAGCGCGGCGAAGGTGAAACGGAGAGGAGGGAATAAAGGACCATGGCGAAAATCAACGTTTTAAGCCCCAACGTATACAACCGCATCGCGGCGGGCGAGGTAGTCGACCGTCCCTATTCCGTTGTCAAGGAGTTGGTGGAGAACGCCCTCGACGCGGGCGCGAGCGAAATAGAAATACGCATCGAAAAGGGGGGCAAGAGTTACATCTCCGTCCTCGACAACGGCGGCGGCATCGAATATGCCGATCTGAAGAGCGTATTTTTGCCCCACGCCACGAGCAAGATATCCAAGGCGCAGGACCTCGAACACATCAGCACCCTCGGGTTCCGCGGCGAGGCGGTCGCCTCCGTCTCGGCGGTCTCGCACATGCGCTATACCTCCAAATGCGCGGGCGCGGAGTGTTATCAGATCGCATGTGACGGCGGAGAGATCGGCGAACCCGCCCGCGCGGCGGGCGCGGAAGGCACGCTGGCGGAAGTGGAGGATCTCTTCTATAATACGCCCGTACGCCTCAAATTCCTGAAATCGGACAAGGCGGAGGAGGCGGACATCACCACCTTCGTCAATCGCTTCATCCTCTCCCGTCCCGAAGTGCGCTTCCGCTACTTTGCGGACGGCCGCCTGGTTTCGCAGTCCTTCGGCGGGGGGGAAGAGGAGGCGCTCGTGTCGGTGTACGGCGCAAATATCCTCCGGGACACCTATCGCATCGACGGGACGAAGAACGGCATCCGCATCCGCGGCTATATCAGTAACCAGAATTTTTTCAAGCCCAACCGCAGTTATCAGAGCGTGTTCCTGAACGGCCGCTTCGTCGTCAACGCCACGCTCTCCGCCGCGCTGACCAATGCCTATGCGAGTTATACCATGAAGCGGCAGTATCCTTTCTACGTCCTGTACGTCGACATGTCCCCCGAGCTGGTGGACGTCAACGTGCACCCGAACAAAGCGGACGTGCGCTTTGCCGACAACCAGGTCGTCTATGGCGCGCTGTACGGCGTGGTCTCCTCCGTGCTGGACGGCAATTCCCGCGCGCTCGAATACGTTGCGCCCGACGTTGCCGCGTCTGCCGGGGCTGCCGCGTCCGTCGGGAAAGGCGCCCCTTCGGTTGCGGAAAAGAGAGAGGACGGGCGGGGATCTTTACGGGCACGGGCGGACTTCGCGCCCTCTTCCGCGCTTCCCCATGCGCCCGTATTCACCTATGAGCAGGCAAAGAGCGAGATAGAGGCGGCGCGGGCAAAGATCTTCGGACGGGAAGAAGAAAATGAGGGCGAGGATACGGAAGAACTGCCCTTTGAAGAGGTGCGGAAAGGGAAAAATCCTTCGCCGCAGCTCGCAAAGCAGCCGTATGCCGACCTGTTCTTCGAAGAGAACACGCTGGAAGTCAACACACCCGCGGCGGGGAAAGAGGACTTTTTCGAGGAAAACAAAAAATTCCTGGCAGAAGAGGAGGCGCGCAAAAAGGAACGCGGCGCGCAGATGCGCATCGACACCGATCGTTGCGAGTACAAGGGCAATCTCTTCAATACCTTCCTTCTCTATGAGTGCGGGGACAGCGTCTATATCATCGACCAGCACGCGGCGCACGAGCGGCTCATCTTCGACCGTCTGCGGCGCAAGGCGGAAAACCGCGAGATCGCGCAGCAGCCCATGCTCGTGCCCTATGAACGGCGCGTGACGCCCGTCGAGGCGGTTTTTCTCGAAGATTGCCAGCCCGCGTTGCGGGAGATCGGGTTCGAGATAGCGGGGGACGGGGACTGCAAGTTCACCGTCACCGCCGTGCCCCTCGACCTGCAGGCCATTGCCCTGGACGAATTTTTCGACGACGTTCTGGGGGATATATCGGGTCTGAAAGGCATCAAGCTCGAAGAGCTTTTGCGCGACAGGCTCGCCATGGCGGCGTGCAAGGCGGCGGTGAAAGGGGGCATGTCGCTCACCGAAGGCGAAGTGAAAACGCTGCTTGCCGACATGGACGGAAACGCGGGGCTCAAATGTCCGCATGGCCGTCCCGCCGTGGTGCGGCTGACCAAATACGAGATCGAAAAGATGTTCAAGAGGATTGTATGAGCGGTAAGGTCATCGCTGTGGGCGGCGCGACCGCCAGCGGCAAGACTGCTCTTGCCGTCCGCATGGCGGAAAAGTATGACGGCGAAGTCATCTCGGCGGATGCGCTCCTCGTCTATCGCGGGCTGGACATCGGCACGGCGAAGCCGACGGCGGAGGAGATGCGCGGCATTCCGCATCACATGATCGACGTGGCGGACCCGACCGAAAATTTTTCCGCGAGCGATTACGAGCGCCTGGCGCTTCCCGTCCTGCGGGACGTGCTTGCGCGCGGCAAGACGGCGATCGTCTGCGGCGGTACGGGGTTCTATATGCAGTCCCTGCTCTTTGCCCGCAGCCTCGGCGGCGTTGCGGCGAGCAAAGAAGCGCGGGAAAAGTACGCGCGTATCGCCGAAGAAAAGGGGAAGGCTTACCTGCATTCCCTGCTGGAAGAGCGCGACGAAGAGAGCGCGGCGAAGCTGCACGAGAACGACGTGAAACGGGTCATCCGCGCGTTGGAAATTTACGAGCTGACGGGCAGAAAAAAGTCCGAACAGCACGACGGATGGACGCCGCGTTTTTCCTACGAGGCGTATGCGATCGACTTGCCGCGCGAAGAACTGTACGGCCGCATCGACCGCCGCGTGGAGGAGATGTTCGCGCGCGGACTGGTCGGAGAAGTCGAAGGGCTCTTGTCCCGCGGGATCGACGAGCACTGCCAATGCATGCAGGCGATCGGCTACAAAGAGATCGCCGAGGGGCTGCGGACGGGACAGACGGAAGGGGAAATGAAGGAGAAGATCAAGAAAAACACGCGCAACTATGCCAAGAGGCAGTTGACGTTTTTCCGCAAATTCCCCGCATTGCGGTGGATAGAAGAGGGGTTTTTGCCATGAATGAAAGGATAGAAAAATTGATACGGGAGAGCGAAGATGGATTGTCCGCGGCATTCCGCCGTCTGGACGACATCGCTTTTTATAACCAGAAAAAGGTGCTGGAAGCTTTTTTGAACAACCGCGTGGCGGCGATGCACTTTCTGCCGTCCACGGGTTACGGGTACGGCGACGCGGGGCGGGAAACGCTCGGCAAGGTCTATGCCGGCGCCTTCGGCGCGGAGGCGGGCGTCGTGTCGCCCGCCATGCTTTCGGGCACGCACGCCCTGACGGTCGCGCTCTTCGGCATCCTGCGGCCGGGCGACGGGGTGCTTTGCGTTTCGGGACAGCCGTACGACACCCTGCAGGGGGTCATTTTCGGCGAAGGGAACGGTTCCCTGCGTGATTTCGGTGTTTCTTTCGACGTATTGCCCCTGACGGGGGCGGGAAAATTCGATTATCCCGCCGTGGCCGCTGCGTTGCAAAGGAAAAAGTATAAAATGCTCTATATCCAGCGCTCGCGCGGGTACGAACTGCGCGACGCCTTTTCGGTCGGGGAGATCGGGGAAATGTGCCGTTTCGCCCGCAAAGAAGGCTTTACGGGGTGCATTTTTACGGATAACTGCTACGGCGAATTCGTCGAAAAACAGGAGCCGACCGAAGTCGGGTGCGACGTGATGGCGGGCAGCCTCATCAAGAACCCCGGCGGCGGGCTTGCCCCGACGGGCGGTTACGCGGTCGGGAAAAGGGAATACATCGACCGCATCGAAAAGAGGCTGACCGCGCCCTCTGTCGGCGGGGAGATCGGTTCCTACGCCTTCGGCTATCAGTATTTTTACCAAGGTTTTTTTCTCGCGCCGCACGTCGTGTGCCAGGCGCTCAAAGGCAGCCTGCTCATCGGCAAATGCATGGAAGGCCTGGGGTATGAGAATTTTCCCAAACTCGACAAAGAGCCCGCCGACATCACGCGCGCCATCCGCTTCGACACCGAGAAGCAGCTGTGCGATTTCATCCAGTCCGTGCAGGAAGCTTCGCCCGTGGACGGGTTCGTGCACCTCGAGGCGTGGGATATGCCCGGATACGACGATAAAGTCATCATGGCGGCGGGGACGTTCGTGGGCGGGGCGTCCATAGAACTCTCCGCCGACGCGCCCATCCGCAAGCCGTATACGGCGTATTTTCAGGGCGGGCTGACGTATGAACACTGCAAATACGCCCTGACGAAGATTTTGGAAAAACTCTTGTAAGGACGTTGCATGATCGATATTGACAGAAAGGAGTGTACGGATATGGTAAAATTTGAAAGGGTCAGGACGGAATCCGATTGGGATCTGCTCGCCGAAAAGGCGGGGGAGGTGTGGCGGGAATATTTCCCCCGCATTCTGGCAAAGGACGAAATCGAATATATGATCGATAAGTTTCAAAGTCCCCGCGCTTTTGCCGAACAGAAAAAAGAGGGATATGAATATTACTTCATCGAAGCGGACGGCGCGGTCGGGGGATATGTCGGCATAAAATTCTATGACGACCATCTCTATCTGTCCAAATTTTATATATTGAAGGAGTACCGATCGAAGGGATACGGCAGGCTGGCGTTTGAATTTTTGAAAAAAAAGGCGCTCAAAGCGGGGTTGCACAAAATTTCCCTGAACGTCAACAAGTACAACGAACCGACGATCGCCGTCTATGAAAAACTCGGCTTCCGCCGTGTCGGCGCCGACGTAAAGGACATCGGCGACGGCTATGTGATGGACGATTTCAATTACGAAGCCGAATTTTAACGGCGTATAAACAGTATTATGTCAGACATAATATTATTGATTTGACATAGTTTTCCGTATTTTTGCCGCAAATCGCGGTAATGCGGCAAAAAATTTTGATTTATAAAAAGCCCCCGAAAAGCCAATGTGTGGCGTTCGGGGGCTTTTATTTGAAAAAGGGGAGACTGTTTTTGTCTCCCGATTTTATTTTCTGTTCCGCTTCCCCGGAGGGGCCGCCGGCGGCGCGTTTGCATGTCTCGAAATGTTTCACGCACGTTTCACGATAGTTTCACGGTGTTTCACGGCATAAAAAACATCGCCGTATTGTCGGCAAAAAGCCAAAACGGCGACGGGACGGGAAAGCAAGCAAATAGAGGGCGTATATAGTTGGTATGCAAGTACGGGCGTGTATGGTAACGTCCGTGTGCGTTTATCGTATAACGCTCCGTGTAACGCTGTGGTTAGCGTCTGTGTAACGTTGTGGCGCAATGGTGCAACAACGTTATAACGTAACGTCCGTATAATGTTGCATGGCGATACGAATGGGAGGATCCCGGCGGCGCCCCAAAAGAGGGCCCGGGATCAGTTTTCGGAGGGGGGAACGCCGATGATCTTGCGGTAAGCGCGGAAGAAGGTGGAGTAGTCGGAAAAACCGCACTGTTTGTAGGCGACGGTGGGCTTCACGCCTTCCTTGATGAGGGAGTCGGCGAGCAGTATCTTTTTTGTTCGCACGTATTGGATGATGGGCACGTCCATACAGCGCAGGAATTCCTTGCAGATATACGACTTGGAGTAATGGAAATGCTCGCATATGTCCGAGATTTTCAGCGGCAGGGCGATGTTTTCGTTGATATAATCGACGACGTTCGCCATCTTTTTGCTGTAAAAGACGATATCCGCATTGACCATTTCCTTGCTGCAAAAGTACGTGACGATCTCGCGCAGGACGCTCTCCATCAGGTATTGCAGGTTATTGCCCGTATAGGACTTATAGTGCCAGTCCATGCGCTCGAAAAGCTGGGGAATGACTGTCCCCGTCACCGTGCAGCAAGAACCTTTTTCTTTGAGTATGGGCAGCAGGTCTTTAGGTATTTCGTATTCGGGAAACTTAATGACATACCGTTCGTACTTTTTGTCGGAGAGGGGATTGATATGGTGATGCTGCCCCGGCTGAATGAAGGCGAGGTCGCCGACCGCCATGGTATACTTTTTATTTTCCACGATCAATTCTACATCCCCTTCGACGAGATAGAGGATCTCATAGACGATGTGATAATGCTCTTCGAAGTTTTCCGAATAGTCCGGACCGTAGTCCGTTTTGTGCGCAAAATTCATATTGGGATAAGCCAAATCGTATTCCATAACTGCATTATAACACGTTTATGGAAAAAATGCAATATTTTTTGGGAAATAAATGCAATTGATATTTTATTTTTTTTATGGTATAATGTAAAAAGTTAAGGAAAAAGTATTTTTTTGAAAAGCTGTTTCAAAAAGTGAAAATATGTAAAAATTTTTCATAATTACAAAAAAATTACAAAAAAAGAGAGGTACCTGCAACATGAAAATGACCTTTCGGTGGTATGGCGAGAAAGACAGCATTCCTTTGGAATATATCCGCCAGATCCCGAACGTACAGAGCGTGGTGACGGCCGTCTATGACGTGCCCGTGGGCGAAGTGTGGAGCGACGCTTCCGTTAAAAAACTGAGGGACCTTGCCGCGGCAAAGGGGCTGAAAGCGGAAGTCATCGAATCCATTCCCGTGCATGAGGACATCAAACTCGGCAGGGGCGACAGGGACAGATACATCGCCAACTATTGCGAGAACATCCGCGTCGTGGCGAGAAACGGCGTGAAATGCGTCTGCTATAACTTTATGCCCGTGTTCGACTGGCTGCGCACGGAAATGGCGCACCCCAATCCCGATTACAGTACGTCGCTCGCCTATTCGCGGGAAGACTTTCAGAAGATCGACCCGACGAACCTGCACCTTCCCGGCTGGGACGAGAGTTATACGCCCGAGGAGCTGCAGGGACTCCTGAAAGCGTATAAGGATATCAGCCACGAAAAACTGTTTGAAAACTTCGTCTATTTTCTCGAACGCGTCATTCCCGTCTGCGAGGAAACGGGCGTCGTGATGGCGGTCCACCCCGACGATCCGCCCTGGGACGTGTTCGGGCTGCCGCGCATCGTGTCATGTGAAGAGGATTTCGACAGACTGTTTGCCGCGGTGCCTTCCAAGTGCAACGGGCTGACCCTCTGCACGGGCTCTCTGGGCGCGGGCAGGAAGAACGATCTCGTGCATATGGCGGCAAAATACGCCGCGCAGGGGCGGGTGCATTTTGCGCACCTCAGAAACGTCCTTTGGACGGACGACGCCGATTCCTTCTGCGAAGTGGGGCACTGCTCCTCTTACGGTAGCCTCGACATGGCGGCGATCGTGCGCGCCCTGGCGGAAAACGGGTTCGACGGCTATGTCCGTCCCGACCACGGCAGGAGCATCTTCGGCGAAACGGGCAAGGGCGGTTACGGGCTCTACGACAGGGCGCTGGGCGCCGCTTATCTCAACGGGCTCTTCGAAGCGACGGAAAAAGATTTGAAGAAAAAAGCGGAAACCAAACCGATATACGTCGAACTGAGAGTTTGATTTTTTCTTAACGAGAGCAATTTTATATTGGAGGCAAAGAATAGAATGAAAACACCTTTTACTGTGGATCTGAGCGACAAAGTTGTGGCGGTCACCGGCGCAGGCGGCGTTCTGATGAGCGAGTTTGCCCGGGCCCTGGCGGCGAACGGCGCGCGCGTCGCCCTGCTCGACCTCAACGAGGATGCGGCAAAGAAAGTCGCCGCCGAGATCGGTGAAAACGCCGTCGGCATCAAATGCAACTGCCTGGACAAACAGAGCATCATCGACGCGAAAAAACGCATCAACGATAAGTTCGGCAAGGTCAATTTCATCGTCAACGGCGCGGGCGGCAACAAAGCGACCGCCAACACCGACAACGAATACATGACGCCCGACACCGAAGGCATCAAGGACTTCTTCAAGATCGAAGAGAGCGGGCTGCGCTTCGTGTTCGACCTGAACATCGTCAGTACCTTCCTCGTCACGCAGGTGTTTGCGGAAGACATGGTAAAGACGGGCGGCAACATCATCAACATTTCTTCGATGAACGCCTTCCGCCCTCTGACCAAGATCCCCGCGTACAGTGCGGCGAAGGCGGGCGTTTCCAACTTCACGCAATGGCTTGCCGTGCATTTTGCGCCCTGCAACATCCGCGTGAACGCCATCGCGCCCGGGTTCTTCGTGACCAAACAGAACAAGGACCTGCTCTTCAACCCGGACGGCACGCCGACGGCGCGCACCGGCAAGATCCTCGCCGCGACGCCCATGAAGAAATTCGGCGAATCCTCCGACCTCATCGGTACCCTTCTGTGGCTGGCGAGCGACGAAGCGAGCGGTTTCGTGACGGGCGTGGTCGTTCCCGTGGACGGCGGCTTCAACGCTTACAGCGGCGTTTGATCGGCAAGGACGGTGTAAAGGGAAACAATGAAAGATTTTTTTGCAGACGACGTACTCATCGAAGGGGAGAGCGCAGCCTTATTATATAAGGAAGTGAAGGATCTTCCCATCATAGATTATCATTGTCATCTGGACCAGAGCCTCATTGCGTCGGACGCGCGTTTCGAAGATATCGGCCAGCTTTGGCTGGGCGGCGACCATTACAAATGGCGCGCCATGCGTATGTGCGGCGTGGACGAGTACTACATAACGGGCGGCGCTTCCTGGAAAGAGAAGTTTGAAAAATACGCCTCGATCGTGCCCAGACTGGCGGGCAACCCGCTCTATTATTGGACGCATCTGGAACTCCGGCAGGTGTTCGGCATCGACGGACCGCTCAATCAGGATACGGCGGACAGGATCTTTGAGGAAGCCAACAAAAAGTTACAGACGCTGTCCGTGCGCAAGCTTCTGAAAAAGTTCAGGGTGGAGTTTGTGGCGACGACGGACGATCCGACGGAGGATCTCGCCGCGCACGGCACATATGACGGCGTCATCGTGTCGCCGACTTTCCGTCCCGACAAGCTCTATCGTCTCGATCCCGCCTATCTCGAAGCGCTCGGCAAGGCGGCAGGCATCGAGATCAAGACGCTTTCCGATTTGAAAAAAGCGCTCTGCGCCCGTCTGGATTTCTTCGCCTCAAAGGGCTGCCGCATTTCCGATCACGGTTTTGCGGACTTCCCCGCGTCGTACGCCTCGGAATCGGAGATGGAACGGTTGTTTGCCGACCGCGGCAACCTGACGCCGGCGGAAGAGGACGCGGCTTTCGGTTATCTTTTGCTCTTCCTGATGAGGGAATACAAAAAGCGGGACATCGTCGTGCAGCTGCACTTCTCGGTGCAGCGGAACATCAACACGCCCATGTTTGAAAAACTCGGCGCGGACGCCGGATTCGACGTCATCGGCAAAGAGCCCGATTTAGAGAATGTCATGAAGTTCCTGGATCGGCTTCCCGACGGAGACCGCCCCGCGATGATACTGTACACGCTCAATCCAAACGCCATCGCGCCCCTTGCGTGCATCAGCGGCGCGTTCCGGAACGTATACATCGGTGCGGCGTGGTGGTTCAACGACACGCTCAGCGGCATCGCCCGCAACCTCGATTGGATATCCGAGTACGCGTGCCTCGGCACCAACCTCGGCATGCTGACCGATTCGCGCTCTTTCTCCAGCTATTCCCGTTTTGATTTCTTCCGCCGCATTCTCTGCGCGTTCGTGGGCAGGAAGGTGGACAAAGGGGAATATCCCCTGGACGATGCGAAAGAGCTCGTGAAAAACATCAGTTACTATAACATTAAAAATCTATTGAAACTTTAAGATATATCAGAGGTAGATCGATCATGGATGTCATGGAAAAAATCAAGGAACTGAAAATCGTTCCGGTAGTGGTATTGAACAAAGTGGAAGACGCGCTCCCTACAATGGGCGCCCTGGTGAAGGGCGGTCTGCCGGTGGCGGAGATCACCTTCCGGACGGCGTGCGCGGCGGAGTCCATCCGCCTTGCCGTGAAGGAATATCCGGATGCGCTCATCGGCGCGGGTACGGTCATCACGGCGGAGCAGTGCGAAGAGGCCATCGCGTGCGGCGCGAAGTTCATCGTCAGCCCGGGGCTGTCGGCGGCGGTCGCCAAGGTTTGCAGGGAGAAGAACGTGCCGTACATCCCCGGCATCGTGACGCCGACGGAGATCATCGCGGCGCTCGATCTGGGTCTGACGACGCTGAAATTCTTCCCCGCCTCCAACTTCGGCGGGCTCAAGACGATCAAAGCGATCTGCGCGGCGTTCCCGCAGATCAGGATCATGCCGACGGGCGGCGTGAGCGAGGACAACGTGCTGGAATTTTTGGGCTATGATAAGATCGTCGCGTGCGGCGGGAGCTGGATGACGAAGGGTACGCCCGAAGAGATCGAGGCTAAGACGAGAAGCGCGGTCGCGCTTGTAGGAGGAATAAACAAATGAAAGTGGTAACATTCGGAGAACTGATGCTGCGGCTTGCGCCCAACGGGTATCTGCGCATCGTGCAGAGCAACCAGCTGGAAGCGACGTTCGGCGGAGCGGAGGCCAATGTGGCGGTGTCCCTCGCCAATTACGGTGCGGACGTCGATTTCGTGACCAAGCTGCCCAAACACGAAGTGGGGCAGGCGGCGGTGAACAGCCTGCGTCAATTCGGCGTGAACACGTCGAACATCGTTCGCGGCGGCGACAGGGTCGGCATCTACTATTGCGAGAAGGGCGCTTCCCAGCGTCCGAGCAAGGTCATTTATGACCGCGCGGGCTCCGCCATTGCGACGGCGAAGAGAGGGGATTTCGACTGGGACAAGATCTTCGAGGGAGCGGACTGGTTCCACTTCACGGGCATCACGCCCGCGCTCTCGCCCGAGACGGCGGAGATCTGCATCGAGGCGTGCAAGAAGGCGAAGGAAAAGGGGATCACTATTTCCGCCGACCTCAATTTCCGCAAGAAACTGTGGACGCGCGAACAGGCGAACAAGACGATGACCGAGCTCTGCAAGTACATTGACGTGTGCATCGCCAACGAAGAGGACGCCAAGGACGTGTTCGGCATCGAGGCGGAAAACACGGACATCGACAGCGGCAAGCTCAACCGCGAGGGATATATCTCCGTCGCCAAACAGCTGACCGACAGGTTTGATTTCCGCTATGTGGCGATCACGCTGCGCGAATCCATCTCGGCGAACGACAACAACTGGTCGGCGATGCTGTACAGCGGCAAGGAAAAGAAGGCATACTTCTCGCGCAAATACGCGATGCACATCGTGGATCGCGTGGGCGGCGGCGACAGCTTCGGCGGCGGGCTCATCTATGCGCTGCGGAGCGGTTACGACGAACAGAAGGCCATCGAATTTGCCGTGGCGGCAAGCTGCCTGAAACACTCCGTGGAAGGGGACTACAACATGGTCTCCGTGTCGGAAGTGGAATCCCTTGCGGGCGGCAGCGGCAGCGGCAGAGTGCAGAGATAAAGAGAAATTTTTACCGGTTTTATATCGGTCAGAAAAGAAAATAAGGAGAGGTAAAAACATGTCACAACAAGCAGCAAGCGCGAGCGGCGGCAGCACCCTTGCCGTCAACCGCGCAAAACAATGGCAGATCGCCCTGTTCCCGTTCAACAACGCGGCGACGAACGTGTATTTCGCGTTCTACAACTACTTTGTGTACTGGGCAGTGCTGTATCTGACGGGAAGCACGTTTGCGGCGATCGGGGGCGTGCTGGTTTCCGCAGGCGTCGCCCTTGCGGTCAGTACGTTTGCGGCGATCTATGCGCCGATCATGCGCGTGTTCGACGGCATCACCGACCCGATCCTGGGCGGCATCATGGACAAGACGCACGGCAGGTTCGGTAAGTTCCGTCCGTACATGATCATCGGCAACATCATGCTGGCGTTCTCCGTCCTGCTCATGATGATCATCGCGCAGTTTGTCCCGAACAATCTCGCGCCCCTGCAGTGGTTCCTGTACTGCATCAGCTACATCATCTACGTTCTGGGCTATACCTGTCAGTGCGCGGTCACCAAGGCGGGGCAGACCTGCCTCACGAACGATCCGCAGCAGCGTTCCCAGTTCGTCATCTGGAACATGATCGGCATGATCGGTTCCATCGTACTCGTCAACGTCATGGCGGGCGGCGTCCTGACCAATGAAGCGATCTGCCCGAAGGGGTTGATCGTATACGAATCCAGCCTGCCCGACGGCGTAACGGCGGTTTACTCCTTGCGGGAGTTGCTCGAAAACCTGGCGACGAACAACCTCGGGCTTGCGTCCGTTGAAGGCATGACGACGGCGGAACTGCTGGAAGCGGTGACGAACGGCGGCATCATCACCAATCTCGACGCGGTCTCCCTGGTGGAAGGCGGATCCTATGCGATCACCGCCGTCGAAGGCGGGGTCGAGATTTCCTCCGTGACCGTGTATTCCGTACAGGGCTTGATCGAGAGATGGGCGGTCGATACGCTCAACGTGCAGGATTTTGCCGGCTATGCTTCCCTCCTGGATGTTCCGACCGATCAGCTGATCGCCGCCATGGTAGATCATAACATCGACGTGAACGCTTTGATTGCCGAAGGGTTGGGAACGGCTGAAAACGGCGGTACTCCTTATTATACATATCTGCGCGGCGCGGCTTACGGCATTCAGTTCTACTACATCATGGTGCCGTTCGTCATCATCGTGTCGGCGATCTACACCGTCATGGCGGTCGCGGCTATCTCCGAAAAGGATAAACCCGAATTCTGGGGCGTCAGCACCGAGAAACCTGCAAAGTTCCGCGACTACATCGACATTCTCAAGAGCAATAAGGAAATGCGCTGGCTGGTGCTCTCCTCGGGCTTCAACAAGCTGGCTTCCACCGTTTCGACGTCCGGCGCCGTCGCCTTCCTGGTCTATGGCTGTCTGATGGGTGACTACAACGGCCTGTACATACCGTTCTATGCGCTCTGCTTCATCTTCATGGGCATCTTCTTCCTGTGGGGATCCACGACGGCGGGCAGAAAGGGACAGAAACGCGGCGTTGCACAGTTCACGGCGTTTGCCTTCCTGTTCTACATCGGCGTACTCATCATGCTCTGCATCTATAACCATGATGACCCCGCGACCCACCTGTCGCTCTTCTCTATGGAGGGCGGGTTCCACCTGACCATCAACGCCTATACCATCATCTTCATCATCCTGTACGGCTGCGGTTACGGCGCGTTCAACTGCTGCGACAACCTGACCATCCCGATGGTCGCCGACTGCACGGACTACGAGACCTATCGTTCGGGCAATTACCTGCCCGGCATCATGGGCACCATCTTCTCGCTCATCGATAAGTTGATTTCGGCATTGCAGTCTTTGCTCTTACAGCTCTTCATCGTTCTGCTCGTGCCCGGCCTGACGGCTCTGCCCGCAGAGGGTACGCCCTACATGGAAGGCATGCAGCTCTCCGCGATCATCTGCTTCTGCCTGCTGCCCATGGCGGCCTGGGCGATCACCATCTTCGCCATGACCCGTTACAGCCTGTCCGGCAAGAGATTGCAGGAGATCCAGGCGGTCAACGCCGTCCGTAAAGCGGCCGTTGCCGGCGGTATGAGCATGGATCAGGCGATGGAGACCTGGAAGACCATCGACCAGGTGCCCGCGGCGTTCGTCTACAACAAACCTCCGCGCATCAACAAAAAGACGGGTGAGGTCATCGTCGAAAAGGACAACATTCTCGATAAGATCTACAACTTCATCTTCACGCGGCGCGAGAGAGTTTCGGGCGTGCCTTCGTCCAATGCCGTCGACATTCCCGAAGAATATCTCACCGACGAAGTGCGCACGATAATCGAAGAGGCAAACGCGAAGGCAAACGGCGGTGCGGCTGCGGCGGCTGCCGGGAGCGAAACTCCCGTTGCGGAAGACAACGCGGACGATTCCTCCGAATCTTAACAAAAGGGGACAATGAATTTTGAGAAAAATCATAGCATTTAATGAGAACTGGCATTTTGCGATGCCCGGGCGGCAGCCCGTCGCCGTGACCCTGCCGCATACATGGAACGGCACGGACGGGCAGGACGGCGGCGACGATTACAAGCGCTGTCCCTGCACGTATGCCAAGGTGTTTTCAAGCCCCGAACTCGGCGAAGGAGAAAAGTGCATCGCGGTTTTCCGCGGCGTCAACTCCGAGGCGGATGTTTCCCTCAACGGGAAACATCTTGCCCGCCACGAGGGCGGTTATTCGACCTTCATCGTCGACCTGACGGACGCGCTGGAGGAGGAAAATACCATCGAGGTCATTGCCGACAATACGCCCACCGACAAGGTGTACCCGCAGAAAGCGGACTTCACCTTCTACGGCGGCATTTACAGGGACGTAACGCTGGAGATCCTGCCCAAAAATCACTTTGCTTACGGTGATCATGCCGCGCCTCACCTCAAAGTCACGCCCATCGTGTCGGGAGAGGACGGGGAGCTGCTCGCGGAGGCAAACGTGCACGGCGAAGGGGAAGTGAAAATTTCCCTCGTCGACGCGGACGGAAACACAGTCGCAAGCGGTAAGCCCGGCGAAAAGATCAAAGTGCCGAATGTGCATCTTTGGAACGGCGTGAAGGATCCTTACCTCTATACCGTCGTCGGCGAACTGACCGTGAACGGCGAAGTCGTCGACCGCACGGAGTGCAAGACGGGCTTCCGTACCTTCAAGATCGACCCGGACAAGGGATTCTTCCTCAACGGAAGATCTTATCCGCTGCGCGGCGTCTGCCGCCACCAGGACCGCCCCGGGCTCGGCAACGCCATCACCAAAAAAGAGCACGAAGAGGACATGGCGCTCATCCGCGAGATCGGCGCGAACACCATCCGTCTGGCGCACTATCAGCACGATCAGTATTTCTATGACCTGTGCGACAAATACGGTATGGTCGTCTGGGCGGAGATTCCCTACATTTCCAAGCACATGCCCGCCGCAAACGAAAACACCGAAACGCAGATGCGCGAACTCATTGCGCAGAACTATAACCATCCTTCCATCGTGGTATGGGGCGTTTCCAATGAGATCACCATGTTCCACGTTCATAAGAAGGATATGCTGGAGAACCACAGGCGGCTGAACGATCTGTGCCATCAGCTCGACCCCACCCGTCTGACCACGCTCGCCTGTTTTGCGATGTGCACGCCCATGAACCGTTCGGCGCACATCACGGACATCGTGTCGTGGAACCTCTATCTCGGCTGGTATGTGCCCGGGCTCTTCCTCAACGACCTGTGGTTCGGATTCTTCCGCTTCCTGTACCCCAACCGCTGCATCGGCATGTCCGAATACGGCGCGGAGGCGATGACCAACCTGCACAGCGTCAAGCCCCGCCGCGGCGACAATACAGAGGAGTATCAGGCGGTCTATCACGAATACATGCTCAAATTCTTTGCGAAACGCCCGTATCTTTGGGCGACGCACGTCTGGAACATGTTCGACTTTGCCGCCGACGCACGCAATCAGGGCGGGGAACCCGGCATGAACCACAAGGGACTCGTCACGTTTGACAGAAAGACCCGCAAAGATGCCTTCTACCTCTATAAGGCGTATTGGTCGGACGAACCTTTCGTGCACCTCTGCGGCAGGCGTTTCGTCAACCGCACGGGCAGCAAACTGAAAGTCAAAGTCTATTCCAATCAGCCCGAAGTCAGTCTCTATCAAAACGGCAAACTTGTCGAGACCAAGAAAGGGGATAAAGTGTTCAATTTCACCTTGCCCATGCTTGACAAAAACGAGTTGGAAGTCAGAAGCGGCGATTTGAAAGACAGCATCACCGTCGTCCATGTAGACAAGCCCGATCCCGCCTACATCGTGCCCAAGGGTGGCAGCAATAAGAGCTGGGAAAAATAAGAAGCGTTTCCGCGGAGAGAGGTCCGCATCAAAAAAACGCATAAAAAACGACTATTGAATTCCTCCGATATATTGAAAACGGCGCCTTGAAAGTCAATTCTTTCGGGCGCTCGTTTTTTGGGCGGTATAACTTGCTTTTTTTTGCCGTTTGCTATATAATGGAGAGGAAAGACAAAAAATAACGGAAACGGCGCCGAAAAAACGTCGATTTATCTTATTTTTATAATTTAAGAAGTATTATGTTAGACATAATAAAGAGGTTTTTGTGAAAAAGGACATGGAAAAATTGATTCTCATCGACGGAAACAGTTTGTTGAACAGGGCATACTTTGCCACGCCTCATTTTTCCACCAAGGACGGACTGCCGACGGGCGGCGTGTTCGGCTTTCTCAAACTGTTTCTGAAGATCGTCGGGGATATGCGTCCCGCCTATGCCGTGGTCGCGTTCGACCTGCGCGCGCCCACCTTCCGCCACAAGATGTACGACGGATACAAGGCGACCCGCAAGCCGATGCCCGAGGAACTTGCCGTGCAGCTGCCCGTTCTGAAAGAATGCCTCGCGTTGATGAACGTGAAGATGTGCGAAAAGGAGGGCTATGAAGCGGACGACATCATCGGCTCGCTTTCCCGCAAATTTCCCGTGCAGAGTTTCATTTATACGGGCGACAGGGATTCCTATCAACTCGTCAACGAAAATACGTCCGTCTGCTATACCCGCAAGGGCGTTTCGGATATTCTGCTCCTGAACGATGAGAATTTCCGGGAACTCACGGGGCTTCGTCCCGCCCAGATCGTCGATCTGAAATCGTTGATGGGCGATTCGTCGGACAATATCCCCGGCGTGCCCGGCGTCGGCGAGAAGATGGCGATGAAACTGCTTGTACAATACGATAACCTGCGGAACGTTTACGGTCATCTGGACGAGATCGGCGGCGCGGTGCACAAAAAGTTGGCGGAAAACCGCGATCTGGCTTTTCTGTCCGAAAAACTTGCGACCATCGACACCGCCGTGCCGTTGGATATCGAATTGGAGGAGTGCCGTCTGAAAACGCCTTTTCCTGCCGCGCTGCGCCGCAAATTCGCCTCTCTCGAATTCCGCATCCTCTATGCGGACGACAGCCTGTACGAAGAGGACGCCGCGGCGGAAGAGAGTGCTGCGCCCGATCTGCCGCCCGTCCGCAACGTGACGATGCGCGCCTTTGAAGACATGCGGGAGTCGCTGGAAAACAATAGGGAATTTTCCGTCGTGTGGGGCGAACGGCGGCACGTCTTTGCGGGCGATACGGAGTATGAATTGGCAGAGCGCGTCGACCTGCTTTCGGGCGGCGTCGACGAAGCGGACCTGCAGCAAATATTGCGGTCGATCTTCGGCAAAAAGCAAAATGCCGTGTTTTTATACGGCGCAAAGGACATGATGCACGTCCTGGGCGGAGCGGGCATTCCGTTCGAGGCGGCGTTCGAGGACGTTTCCCTGCTCAAATATCTGACCGATTTTTCGGGAAGAGAGGAACCGCTCGCCTTTGTTTTGGATTCCTACGGCCTGCCGAAGGAGAACCCCGCCCGTTCTCTCCGCCTGCTCTATACGAAAATGCGGGAAAAAGCGGAAAATACGGGCACTTTGGACCTGTATTCCCGCATGGAAAAGCCGCTTTGCGCAGTATTATATGACATGGAGTGCGCCGGTGTCTGCGTGGACGGCGTCAGCCTTTCCCGCCTCGGCAGGGAATATGCCGCGCGGCTGGAGACCCTTTCCCGCCGCATCCATGAATTGGCGGGGGACGATACTTTTAATATCAATTCCGCCAAGCAACTCGGCAACATCCTGTTTGAAAAACTCGGCATCCGCGGGGGCAAAAAGAGCAAAAACGGCTCCTATTCCTCCAGCGTGGAGGTTCTGGAAAAACTCGCGCCCGAGCACGAGATCGTGCGGGTGATCCTCGAATACAGGAAGATACAAAAACTCTATTCGACCTATGTCGAAGGGTTGAAAAGTTGCCTGAAAAACGGCCGCGTGCATACGACCTATATGCAGAACGTCACTTCCACGGGGCGGCTTTCGAGCAAGAATCCCAACCTGCAGAACATTCCCATCCGCACCGAGGAGGGGCGGGAGATCCGGAAACTCTTTGTGGCGAGCGAGGGGTGCGTGCTGCTCGACGCCGACTATTCGCAGATCGAACTTCGGCTGCTGGCGCACATGTCAGCCTGTCCCGAACTCATTGCCGCTTACCGCGCGGGCAAGGACATCCACCGCGAAACGGCGGCAAAGGTGTACGGCGTGCGGGAGGGGGACGTGACGCCCGCCATGCGCCGCAGCGCCAAGGCGGTCAACTTCGGCATCATTTACGGTGAAAGCGCCTTCGGGCTCAGCCAAAGCCTCGGCATCTCTCCCACGGAGGCGGCAGAATTTATCCGCCGCTATTTTGAGGCATATCCCGCCGTCAAAGAGTACCTGAACGGCACGGTGGAGTTTGCCAAAGCCAACGGATACGTCACCACGCTTTTCGGGCGGAAGCGGGACATCCCCGAACTCAGATCGCCCAATTACAACGTGCGGCAGTTCGGCGAACGCGCGGCGATGAACATGCCGCTGCAGGGGTCGAGCGCGGACATCATCAAGATCGCGATGATCTCCGTTCGGGAGGAACTGAAAAAGCGGAACATGCGTTCGCGCCTCATTCTGCAGGTGCACGACGAGTTGGTCATCGACGCCGCCGAGGACGAGGCGGACGAGGCGGCGCAGATCCTCAAAACATGTATGGAGGGCGCGGCAAGCCTCTCCGTGCCGCTGACCGTGGACATTTCCCGCGGCAAACGGTGGTTCGACGCAAAATAACGCAGCGTGCAGGGCATATTTATGGAAAAAACGGACGAAAAGACAGGGGCGGGAATGCCTTTGCGGAAGGAAAAAAACGGAAAAAAAATTGCCGTCACGGGCGGCATCGGCAGCGGCAAGTCCATGGTTTGTTCGATCTTGCGGGAGAAGGGCTATCCCGTCTTTTCCTGCGACGGGATCTATCGAGAGATGCAGACAGACCCCGTCTATCTCGGCGCGCTGGAAAAAATTTTCCCCGGCGTGACGGCGGGCGGCGTCCTGGACCGGAAGAAACTTTCCGCCGTCGTATTCCGCGACGGCGCCGCGCTCGCAAAACTCAACGCGCTTTCCCATCCCGCGATCATGCGCCGGTTGTACGAGCGCATGGCGGCATATCCCGTGGCGTTTGCCGAAGTGCCTCTCCTCTTCGAAAGCGGCAGGCAGGGGGATTTCGACGGCGTGATCGTCGTATACCGTCCGCAGCGGGAACGGATAGACGCCGTCCGCGCGCGGGACGGGCTTTCGGAGGAGGAGATCCTGCTCCGCATGAAAAATCAAGCGGATTACGAAAAAATCATCCGAGAGGGGCATACTGTTATATATAACGACGGGGACCTGTCGTCCCTGCGGCATAAGGTGGCTTCGGCGGTTGAAGAAATTCTTGGTTAGCTTTGCGGCGGCATTGGCGCTTCTCTTTGCGCTCGGCACGCTCGGCGGCGCGGCGGTGCTCCGCGCCTATCCCACAACTTACAGAGAGGAAACGTTGCGGTATTACGACGATTGGCGGCTCGTGCTTTCACTCATCAAAGCGGAGAGCGGCTTTCGCGCCGACGCCACGAGCAACGTCGGCGCGTGCGGGCTCATGCAGATATTGCCGTCGACGGCGGCGTTCGTCGCAGAGAGAAACGAGATAGAAAGTTACGATTTATACGATCCGCAGGACAATATCCGCATCGGGTGCCTGTACATCCGTTACCTGGAAGAACGGTTTCCCGATCTGACCGCGATGCTGGCGGCGTACAATGCGGGTGAGGGGACGGTGCGCCTCTGGCTGGTAAACCCCGATCTTTCGCCCGACGGCGTCCGCCTGACGGGCATACCGTATACCGAAACGGCGCGGTACGTAAAAAAAATAGAAAAATATTATTCGAATTATAAGAAAATTTACTTGACAAATGAGGGTAAATAAGTTATGATAATAAACGCTGTAACGCACGCGAGGGTGGCGAAACTGGCAGACGCATACGTTTGAGGTGCGTATGGATTTTCCGTGTGGGTTCGAGTCCCATCTCTCGCACCAGAAAAGCGGGTTTTTAGGTCAAAAACGGCTTAAAAACCCGCTTTTTTCGTGTTTTTTGACCTTCGATTGCATGTTTTATTCGCCGTTTTGGGGAACGTTTTGGGGAACATTTTTGCCTGCAACGCCTCATGCCGCTAAGTTTGAAAAAGATTTTTGCAGGTCGGTATATTCCGATATCGGCAAAAATCATTAAAATCATGTCGATATAGTTTTGCTTTTTGCCGATAATATATTATAATATTATCGAGGTGATTATTGAATGAAATATTTATCGGTTGCGGAAACGGCAAAGAAATGGAGGATATCGGAGCGCAGCGTGCGAAATTATTGCGCACAGGGAAAAATAGAAGGTGCGTTTTTAACGGGAAAAACCTGGAATATTCCCGATGATGCCGTGAAGCCCGAAAGGGCGAATAAAAAAATAGCCGTGCCCGCTACATTGCCGGAAATTTTGAGAGCGGAAAAGAAGGTAAAACTTTCAGGGGGCATATATCATAAAATTCAGATAGAGTTGACCTACAATTCCAATCATCTCGAAGGCAACAGGCTCACACACGATCAGACGCGTTATATTTTTGAAACGAATACGATCGGCATGGATAAGGGCGCGGTGAAGGTTGACGATATTGTGGAAACGGTCAATCACTTCAAGTGCATCGATCTCGTCATTGAAAATGCCGGAAAACCGATATCGGAAACATTCATCAAAGAATTGCATCGGACATTGAAGAGCGGCACGACGGACGCACGGCAGGAATGGTTTGCCGTCGGGGCATACAAGCGGCTGCCGAATACCGTGGGGGACATGTATACGGCGTCGCCCGAAGAAGTAGCCGATAAGATGAAAGAGTTGCTCTCCGGCTATAACGCGATAGTGGAAAAAACATTGGACGATCTCCTGGATTTCCACTATCGGTTTGAGTGTATCCATCCCTTTCAGGACGGCAACGGGAGGATCGGCAGGTTGCTGCTGTTCAAGGAGTGTCTGAGATGCAATATTGTCCCGTTTATCATTGATGAAGAGCTCAAAGTTTTTTATTATCGGGGATTAAAGGAATGGCCGGGTGAGCGCGGATATTTACGGGATACATGCCTTGCCGCGCAGGAGGATTTTAAGAAGTATCTGGATTATTTCAGGATAAGATATTGAGAAGAGGAAAGAGAAAACTCCTTTTTCTTAAGGACGGCTGCGGGAAATTCCGGCGGCATTGATGGGGCACGGCCGGCGGCGCGGCAAAGAGCAAAATAAGTTTTCCGGGGATAAAAATGTATTATACTTTTAACTATCTTTCGCCTCTCGGCGATATCACGCTTGCAAGCGACGGTCAAGATCTTACGGGGCTTTGGTTTGACGGACAAAAATATTTTGGCGGCAATCTGCCCGCGGAACACACAAAAAAACAACTCCGCATTTTTGAGCAGACAATAAAATGGTTGGACGTTTACTTCTTCGGGAAGGCGCCCGATTTTACGCCTCCTCTCTCTATGAAAGGTATATCGTTGTTCCGAAAACGGATTTGGGAAATTATACTCGAAATACCTTTCGGCCAGGTTGCAACTTACGGACAAATCGCAAAGCAGATTGCCGCGGAAACGGGCAAACAGGTTTCCGCACAGGCAGTCGGCGGAGCCGTCGGGCATAATTCCATATCGCTCATTATACCCTGTCACCGCGTTGTCGGTTCGGACGGAAACATCACGGGTTACGCGGGCGGCATCGATAAAAAATTTGCCTTGCTCAAAATGGAGGGTGCGGATATATCAAAATTGATTATTCCCAAAAACGAAACGGCTCACTGAATACGGAAGTTTTGAAAATCGGGAATACGAATAAAAAATGCCGATCGTATACATTGTCGTTGTTTCCGGGCGGAAACATATCATTCGGCCGATCGCGCGGATTTGCACGGAATCCGATTTTTTGTTTCGATTGAAGTCCGGGCAGCCGTTATCCCTCGGGTGCAGAAAATTGCGGCGGGCAATGAAAAAAATATTATAAAATGCGGGAGATGAAAACATGACCATACATCACGACAAACTTGCATACGGAAAACTTGCCTCCATGCGGGAGGACATCGGGGAGGACGGTCTTTCCGAAATGCTCGGCGCCCTCAACGGCGAGGAATTTTTGGACGTCGTGGACGAAAACGGCGTTCCGACGGGCGAAACGGTCGGCCGGGCGGAGGCGCATGCGGCGGGCGTCCGTCACCGCACGGCGCATGTCTGGCTCTTCCGCAAAAAAGGCGGCGAAGTCTTTCTCCTGCTGCAAAAGCGCGCCGCGCGTAAAGATTATCCCGGGTGTTACGACATATCCGCCGCAGGACACCTTGCCGCGGGGGAAGGACCGCTCGAATGCGCCCTGCGCGAGACGGAAGAGGAATTGGGCGTCCGCGCGGAGGAAAAAGACCTGATTTACTGCGGCAGGCGCGTCTTTTGTTACCGGGGCGAAAAAGACGGGCGCCCCTTCATCGACGATCAGGTCAGCGAAGTCTATCTGCTTTCCTGCGATAAGGAAGAGGCCGATTTTTCCGTCGATCCCGAAGAAGCGGAATGCGTGCGGTGGTTTTCCTTCGGCGCCGTCGAAGAAGGGGTAAAAAACAATTCTTTCCGCCACTGTATTTATGCAGATGAATTGGAAATGTTGCGAAGGCAACTGTTTTGACGTGCGCCGTGCGCCGTGCGCCGTATGCCGTACCGTTGCGAAAAAACCATAGCTCAAAACTATGAAAATATATGCAATATAAGTATTTGACATAATATCTCCGTTTGTTTTATAATGGCCGTGTAAGGTCGAAAAAACAAAGAGGGAGGAGGGGCTTGCCGATGGACATCGAGGAATACAAGGCGCTGACCGCGCGGGGAGGATACCTTTCCGCCGACGGCGCATTGCAGCGGTTCATGAATGAAGCGGCGGACGAGGCGCAGAAGATCACCGCCCGGATCAACGGGACGTATCACACGCCCGCGGAGCTGCGGGCGCTCTTTTCCGAACTCACCGGCGGAGATGTGGACGAAGGATTCAGGCTATTCCCGCCGTTTTATACCGATTTCGGGAAGAACATCCGGCTGGGTAAAAACGTATTCATCAATTCGGGATGCTGTTTTCAGGACCAGGGCGGCATCGAGATCGGGGACGGCTGTCTCATCGGGCATCAGGTGGTGCTGGCGACACTCAACCACGACCCGGCGCCCGAAAGGCGGGCAAGCATGATCCCCGCGCCCGTTAAGATCGGCAAAAACGTATGGATCGGCGCGCACGTCGCCGTGCTGCCCGGCGTGACGATCGGGGACAACGCCGTCGTCGCCGCGGGGGCGGTTGTGACGAAGGATGTGCCCGCAAACGCCGTCGTGGGCGGCGTGCCCGCAAAACTCATCAAATATATCGGCTGAAAACGGACGATGAATGGATAAAATCAAAAAATAAGGACAGAAAAGGAGAAGAACACCATGTTAGGAAACTTCACATATTGCAATCCGACCAAAATTTATTTCGGCACAGACGCCATGCAGGGTCTGCGCGAAGAATTGCCCAAATACGGCAAGAACATCCTGCTCGTGTACGGCGGCGGTTCGATCAAGAGGAACGGCATTTACGATCAGGTCGTGGCGGCCTTGAAAGACTGCGGCAAGGAGATCTTCGAGGACGCGGGGGGCGTCATGCCCAATCCCACGGTGGAAAAGCTCTACGAGGGCGTGGAGCGCGCGCGGAAGGCGAAAGCCGACCTTATCCTCGCCGTCGGCGGCGGTTCGGTCTGCGCCTATGCCAAGGCGGTGTCCGTGTCCGTGCATTGCGACGAGGACCCTTGGGACAAATACTTCCTCCGCTTCGAGGAACCATCCTGCGCGATCGTGCCCGTCGGCTGCGTGCTGACGATGGTCGGCACGGGGAGCGAGATGAACGGCGGTTCGGTCATCACCAATCACGCGCAGAAACTCAAGATCGGGCACGTCTTCGGCGAAAACGTCTTCCCCAAATTCTCCGTGCTCAACCCCGAATTCACCTATACGCTCCCCAAGTACCAGATGGTTTCCGGCATCTATGACATTTTCAACCATATCTGCGAGCAGTATTTTTCGGGGACGGACGACAGCACTTCGGACTATATCATGGAAGGCATGATGCGTTCGCTCGTGCACAGTTCCCTCGTCGCTTTGGACGATCCCGAAAACTACGAGGCGCGGAGCAACATCATGTGGACGGCGACCTGGGCGCTCAACACGTTCGTGGCGAAGGGCAAGACCACCGATTGGGAAGTGCACATGCTCGGCCAGGCGGTCGGCGCCATCACGAACGCCACCCACGGCATGACGCTCGCCGCCGTTTCCATGCCGTATTACCGCTTTATCCTGCCTTACGGGCTGGCCAAATTCAAGCGCTTCGCGCTCAACGTCTGGAACGTGTCCCCCAAGGGCTTGACGGACGAGGAGATCGCCAAAGAGGGTTTGCAGGCGATGGAAAAATGGATGCGGAAACTCGGCCTGGTCATGAACATCACCGACCTCGGTGCCAACGAGGGCATGCTGGACGACCTCGTCAATTCGACGCTCATCATGAACGGCGGCTACAAGGAATTGACCAAGGACGAGATCCGCGCGATCTTCAAAGAAAGTTTCTGACCGCCCGACGCCGTTTCCGTTGCATCGTTTTCCTTTTTTGCGCGGCATGCGACGCGAAAGTACGGACAGAGAGAAGGAAATGTAATCGGCGGGACAAAGAAGGAAAAAACGCATGAAAGAACTCAGACAAGAATACCTGACGGGAGAGAGGGCGCTCTTTCAGGGGCGTGACCTGAAGATATACGGCACGACGTTTGCCGACGGCGAGTCGCCGCTGAAAGAGAGCGCAAACATAGACCTGCACGACTGCCTGTTTGAATGGAAATATCCGCTCTGGTACGGCAGGAACATCAGCGTGCGGAATTGCACGCTGTTTGCGACGGCGCGGGCGGGCGTTTGGTATACGGACGACATCGCTTTCGAGGACTGCGTCATAGAATCGCCCAAAAACTTCCGCCGCTGCCGCGGCGTCAAACTGAAAAACATCACGTTTTCATCGGCGCAGGAGACCCTTTGGAGCTGCAGACAGGTCCGCATGGAGAACGTGACGGCGAACGGAGATTACTTCGCCATGAACAGCGAGGATATAGAGGCGGACGGCTTCACGCTGACGGGCAACTACGCCTTCGACGGCGCAAAAAACGTCGTCATCCGCAACGCGAAGATGCTCACCCGCGACGCCTTCTGGAACAGCGAGAACGTCACCGTTTACGATTCGCACATCTACGGGGAATATCTCGGCTGGAACGCCAAAAACCTGACACTCGTCAACTGCACGGTGGAGAGTTTGCAGGGCATGTGTTACGCGGAGAACCTCGTCATGGAGAATTGCCGGCTGCTCAACACCACGCTGGCGTTCGAGTATTCTTCCGTGCGGGCGGATATCCTGGGCAGGGTAGACAGCGTGAAAAATCCCGTTTCGGGCAAGATCGTCGCGGACGACTTCGGCGAGATCATCGTCGAAAGCGATAAAGTGGACCCCGCCGCGACGACGATCGCGCGGCGCGGGGAGGGAAGAGAGTGAAAAACAAACGGGCGGCGTGCCTCACCCTTGCGCTCTGCGTGCTTTTGTCTGTCTGCACTCTTGCGGGGTGTGCCGCAAAGGAGGAGAATATGACGAGCGACGATGCGGTACACGGCGACGTTACGGGCGGCGGCATTTCGTCCGGCGATGCGACGGCGGCCGGACGAATGACGGTCGGCAAGATCTTGTCCGCCTATCCGCGCGACAGTTTTTATCTTGCCACCAAGTTCCCGGGTTACGATCTGGCGAACATCGACAAAGTGGAGGAGATCTTCGAGGCGCAACTCAAAAAGTGCGGCGTCGACCATTTCGACTTCTACCTCTTCCACAATGTCTGCGAAATGAACATCGACGCCTACCTCGACGAGAGCCACGGCATCTTCTCATATCTCAAAAAGCAGAAGGAAAACGGGCGCATCCGTCACCTCGGCTTTTCGGCGCACGGCAGTTATGCCGTCATCGAGCGGTTTTTGGAGAAATACGGCAGGGATATGGAGTTCTGCCAGCTGCAGATCAACTATGTCGACTGGACTTTCCAAAATGCCAAAAACAAAGTGGAATTGCTCAAAAAATACAACATCCCCGTATGGGTCATGGAACCGTTGCGGGGCGGCAAACTCGCCCGTCTTTCGGCGGAAGAGGAGGCAAAGCTCAAGGCTCTGCGCCCCGACGAAGGCATCCCCGCGTGGGCGTTCCGCTTCCTTTTGGGCTGCCCGATGTCAAAGTCATCCTTTCGGGCATGTCCGATTTTGCGCAGGTCAAGGACAATATCCATACCTTTGAGGCGGATAAGCCGCTGATGAAGGAGGAGAGCGCCGCGCTTTTGCAGCTTGCGAAGGACATGTACAGCGGTTCCGTCCTGCCCTGCACGGCGTGCCGCTATTGCACGAGCCATTGCCCGCGCCATCTCGACATTCCCGAACTCATCAAGCTCTACAACGAGCACCGCTTTACGGGCGGCGGGTTCATCGCGCCCATGGCACTCAGCGCTCTGCCCAAGGATAAGTGGCCGGGCGCGTGCATCGGCTGCCGCAGCTGCGAAAAGGTCTGCCCGCAGCAGATCAAGATCTCCGAAATGATGAAGGACTTTGCAAAGAGATTGCAGGAAAGTTAAAAAAACATTGAAATAATCGATAAAGGAGTGTACATAAAAACATGATCGAATCCATTCTGACAGCGAAAAATCTCAAGACGGGCGTCAAGATCACGGTCAAAACGCTCATTGCCGCAGGCATCGTGGCGCTCGCCGTCATCCTGCCGCAGATCGTGCACCTCTTCGCGGGGGCGCAGGGCGGCGTGCAGTGGCTGCCCATGTATCTGCCCGTTCTGCTCGGCGGCTGCCTGCTCGGCTGGAAATGGGGCTTGGGGATCGGCGTCCTGTCGCCGCTCGTCAGCTTCGCCTTCACCTCGCTTTTGGGCAGCCCGATGCCCGTTGCCGCACGTCTGCCCTACATGATGGCGGAACTTGCGGTGTTTGCCGTTGTTTCCGGACTGTTTTCGGATAAGATCGCCGAAAACGGCTGGATGGCGTTCCCCGCCGTGCTTCTGGCACAGGTGAGCGGCAGGGTGGCATTTCTCCTGCTCGCCGCCGTGTTCCAGGGCGTTTCTTCCCTCTCCGCGGCGACCGTGTTCGCCCAGATCCGGACGGGGCTTTTGGGTCTCGTGTTGCAGGCGGTCATCGTGCCGTTCATCGTCATTGGTCTGCGCGCCCTGCTCAATCGTCATAAGGAAAAATAAGCCATGCGGTATAGAGATCTCGGCAATACGGGAATGAAAGTCAGCGAGATCGGGCTGGGGTGCGAAGGGTTTCTCGAAAAGGACGAAACCTTCACCCGCAATATGTTCGCGCTCGCCTTCGACAACGGCGTGAACTGCATGGACCTATACAGCCCCGACCCCGATATGCACCGCCGCGTCGGCAGAGCGGTCGGCGGCAGGCGCAAGGACTTCATCTATCAGGCGCACCTGTGCACGGCCTGGCAGAACGGGCAGTACAAGGCGACCCGCCGCATGGACGAGGTCGTCCCTTCCTTTGAAAACATGCTCAAAAACCTCGGCACGGACTATATCGACGTCGGCATGATCCATTACGTCGATTCCGCCGCCGTGTGGAAAGAGGTTTCGGAGGGGGAGGTCATGCGCTATGCCGTGCGCCTCAAAGAGGAAGGCAAGATCCGCCGTATCGGCATGAGCAGCCACAATCCCGTCGTCGCGCTCGAAGTGGTAAAGAGCGGACTCATCGAAGTGTTGATGTTCTCGGTCAATCCCTGTTACGATCTTTTGCCGGGGGACGAGGACGTGGATAAACTGTTCGACGGCAGAAGTTACGAAAAGCCGCTCTTCAACCTCGACCCCGTGCGGGAAGAGTTGTATGAGACCTGCCAGCGGCTGGGCGTGGGGATCACCGTCATGAAGGTATTCGGCGGAGGGGACCTCCTCACCGACAATTCTCCCGCGGGCAAAGCGCTGACCGTGCCGCAGTGCATCCATTATGCGCTCACCCGTCCCGCGGCGGCCGCCGTCATGGTCGGCGCGCACTCCGAAAAGGAACTCTCGGACGCGCTCTCCTATGAGTACGCTTCGGAGAGCGAACGGGACTATGCCGCCGTGTTCGCGGAATTTCCCAAGATTAGCTGGAAGGGGCACTGCATGTATTGCGGGCACTGCGCTCCCTGCCCCAAGGGCATCGATGTGGCGACGGTCACTAAATTTTTGAACCTTGCCTGCGCGCAGGGCTCCGTGCCCGAAACGGTGCGCGAACACTATGCCGCGCTTTCTGCCAAGGCGGGGGATTGCATCGCCTGCGGCGCTTGCGAAAAGCGGTGTCCCTTCGGCGTGAAGGTCATTGAAAACATGCGCCGCGCCAAGGAAACGTTCGGCGCCTGAAAAACCAATAAAGCCGAAAATCACAGATTTTCGGCTTTATCATGCAAAAATATAGTGTACTATGTCAGACATAATACAGAAAACAGGAGGAAGAAAAGCGTTGAACGACAGGCAAACTTTCAATTTTGACGCGCCGCCCGACAGGCGGCAGAGCGGTTCGCTGAAATGGGACGTGGGGAAAGATGAACTTCCCATGTGGGTGGCGGACATGGATTTTCAGACCGCGCCCGCCGTTGTCGAGGCTGTGACGGCGCGCGCAAGGGCGGGCGTTTACGGCTATACGATCGTGCCCGAACGATGGTACGACGCCGTCATCGGCTGGTGGAAGGCGCGGCACAACGTCTCCTTTCAAAGAGATTGGCTGTGCTTTTGCGCGGGCGTCGTGCCGGCGATCACTTCCGCGGTGAAGCGATTGACCAACGCGGGGGACAAAGTGGTGGTGCAGACGCCCGTCTATGACATTTTCTTCCATTCCGTCGAAAATACGGGCAGGACGGTGCTTGAAAACAGGCTGACCTACGAAAACGGGAACTATGCGGTCGATTTCGACGATCTGGAGCAAAAACTTTCCGACCCCCTCGCGACCATGCTGATCTTATGCAATCCGCACAATCCCGTCGGCAGGATATGGACGAAAGAGGAGTTTGCCCGCATCGGCGCGCTCTGCGAAAAATACGGCGTGACCGTGCTTTCGGACGAGATCCACTGCGACCTGACCGACCCCGGAGCGGAATATACGCCGTACATTGCGGCGACTCCCGCCTGCGCGAAAAATTCCGTCACCTGCGTGTCGGCGAGCAAGGCGTTCAACCTGGCGGGGCTGCAATCGGCGGCCGTCGTCGTGCCGGACGAAAACCTGCGGCACAAGATCGTGCGCGGACTGAACAGCGACGAATTGGCGGAACCAAACTGTTTCGCAGCGGAGAGTGCGATCGCTGCCTTTGAAAAGGGCGCTCCCTGGCTGGACGCACTGCGGGAATATCTCTTTGAAAACAAACGCGCGGCCGTCGCGTTCATCGAAAGGGAACTGCCTTTCATCGCGCCCGTGCGCTCGCAAGCGACCTATCTTCTTTGGCTCGACTGCGGCAAGATCACCGAAGATTCGGACGAACTTTGTGCCTTTCTCCGTCGAAAAACGGGGCTGTACCTCTCCGCGGGCGGACAATACCGTGGCAACGGCGGTACCTTTTTGCGCATGAACCTCGCCTGCCCGAAAGCCCGTCTGCAGGACGGATTGCAGCGGTTTTCCCGCGGGATACAAGCGTACCGGGAGGAGAAAAACAGATGAATGAACTGCTCACAAAATTAAAGACAGTGCTTGAAGAAGGCGGATATACCTGCGTCCTTTCGGACAGCGAACGCACCCTGACGAGCAAGGAACGGGGCATTCTGCCCCTCGTCTTGTGGCTGGAAAACGGAGAAGAGTTGCGCGGGTTTTCCGCAGCAGACAAGATCGTCGGCAAAGCCGCCGCCATGCTATACGTCTGCATGGGCGTCCGGGCGGTTCATGCCGCCGTACTTGCCGAAGAAGGGCTGAAAATGCTGGAAAAATACGGCATAGAGACGGAATATGACGTCCTGACCCCGCACATCGTCAACCGCGCGGGGGACGGCGTCTGTCCCATGGAGCGGGCGGTGTCGGCGGTGTCCGACCCCGCTGCGGGCAGACAGATCCTGAAGTCAAAAGTCCTGCACAGGGAGTAAAATAAGGTAAAAAACCAAAGAACGGAACGGAGCAAAAGTTTTTTTTCGGCTCCGTTTTTATTTTATATAAAAACGGCCCTTCCGCGGGCGGAAATTCTCCGAAAAAACTTCGTTCATACCCTTGACAACGCGCCGTGCCCTGCGGTATAATATCGCTGTTGTAATTACAACAAAATGGAGGCGGGGAATGGAAGAGAGGTTTGAAGCGTTCACCGTGCTTATCGCCGCACTCAACCGATGTATCTACAAGATCAAGGCGGAGGAGATGGCGGAACTCGACCTGAAGAGCTCGCATGTATCCTGCCTGTATTATCTGTACAGGAAGGAACCGCTGACGGCGAAAGAGCTGTGCGGGCTCTGCGGCGAGGACAAGGCAAACATGTCCCGCACGGTTCGCTATCTGGAAGGGGCGGGATACATCGTCTGCGAGAGCAACGGTCGCAAAGCCTATCAGAGCGCATTGCGTTTGAGCGAAAAGGGTAGGCGGACAGGGGTATACATCGCCGGGAGAGTGGATAAAATTCTCGTTGCCGCGAGCGCGGGCTTGCGCGAGGAGGAACGGAGCGTCATGTACCGCGGGCTCGGGCTCATCCTTGATAACCTCGAAAAAATCTGCTATTCATACAGACAAAAGGAAAAAACAGGACAAACAAAATGAATATTTTCAAAAAGGTATATTGCAGGGCATTTCAAACCGTCTTTCGTCTGGCGATCCCGTTTTTGCCCTACCGCGAGCCGGAGATACTGAACGGCGTGGAGGAACTTGCGGCGCTTTTGAAAGATAAGAACGTGCGTGCGGCGCTCTTAGTGACGGATGCGGGCATCCGCAAGGCGGGCATCACGGCGCCGCTCGAAGAACTTTTGGAGAAAAACGGCGTGCGCGTTGCCGTATACGACGGGACGCGCGCCAATCCGACCGCGGCAAACGTGGAGGAAGCGCGGGAACTGTACATGCGCGAAAACTGCGAATGCCTCATCGCGGTCGGCGGAGGCTCGTCCATGGACTGCGCCAAGGCGGTCGGGGCGCGAATCGCCTACTCCGAAAAGAGCCTGGACCGTCTGAAAGGGCTTTTGCGGGTGCTGCGTCCGATCCCGCTGCTCATCGCCGTGCCCACGACGACAGGGACGGGGAGCGAAACAACGCTTGCCGCCGTCATCACCGACGGGGAAAAGAAGCACAAATATACGATGAACGACTTCACGCTCATTCCCCGCTACGCCGTCCTGGATCCGTCCGTCACCTATACGCTGCCGCCGTATCTGACGGCGACGACGGGCATGGACGCGCTCACGCACGCCGTGGAAGCGTTCATCGGGCGCTCGACCACCCGCGAAACGAAAAAAAAGGCGCTGGAAGCGACTGCCCTCATCTTCGGCAACATCGAGCGCGCCTACCGCGACGGCACCGACCGCGCGGCGCGGGAGAACATGCTGAAAGCGGCATACCTTGCGGGCATCGCCTTTTCCAAATCGTATGTCGGATACATCCACGCCGTGGCGCACTCTCTGGGCGGACAGTACAACATTCCGCACGGGCTCGCCAATTCCGTCCTCATGCCCGTCGTGCTTGAAGCATACGGGAAAAAGGCGTATAAAAAATTACATGCGCTGGGTGTCGCCGCGGGCGTGGCGGATGCGGCGGAACCGCATAAGACGGGTGCGCAAAAATTCATACGCGCCGTCCGCGGACTCAACGCCCGCATGGGCATTCCCGAAACTTTGCCGGGCATCGAAAGGGGGGATATCCCCAAAATGGCGAAATATGCAGACAAAGAGGCAAATCCGCTCTATCCCGTGCCGATGCTTCTGAATGCGCGGGAGTTGGAGAAGTTCTATCATCTGGTAGCGGAAAGGAGTTAAAAAATGAACGAAAACATCGACGAAATTTTGGAAAAGCAGCGTAAATTCTTTCAGAGCGGCGAAACGCTTCCCGTTTCCTTCCGCATCGCAATGCTGAAAAAGTTGCGCGACGCCGTGCGTAAATACGAAGGGGAGATTGGCGACGCTCTGCTTGCCGATCTCGGTAAGAGCGACTATGAGAGTTATATGTGCGAAACGGGGCTGGCGCTGACAGAGATCAGCTACATGATCAAAAACGTCCGCCGTTTCGCGCGCGAGCGGCGGGTACACACGCCCCTTGCGCAGTTCGCTTCGCGCAGTTATAAAAAGCCGTCTCCTTACGGCAACGTGCTCATCATGAGCCCGTGGAACTATCCCTTCCTCCTGACCATCGATCCCGTCGCCGACGCCATCGCGGCGGGCAACACCGCCGTCGTCAAGCCGAGCGCCTATTCCCCCGCGACGAGCGCGGTCATCAAAACAATGCTTGAAGAATGTTTTCCGCCCGAATATATCGCCGTCGTGACGGGCGGCAGAAAGGAGAACGCCGCGCTGCTGGAAAAGAAGTTCGACTTCATCTTTTTCACGGGCAGCCAAAGCGTCGGCAAAGAGGTCCTGCGCCACGCCGCCGAACGGCTGACGCCCGCCGTCCTCGAACTCGGCGGCAAGAGCCCCTGCATCGTGGACGATACGGCGAAATTGAAACTTGCCGCCAAGCGTATCGTTTTCGGAAAATTCCTCAATTGCGGACAGACCTGCGTCGCGCCCGATTATATCCTTTGCCAACGCTCCGTCAAAGACGCGCTCGTTCAAGAGATCGTCGCGCAGATAAAGGCGCAGTACGGCGAAAATCCGCTCGCCAATCCCGATTACGGCAAGATCGTCAACGAAAAGCACTTCAACCGCATCCGCGGGCTCATCGCGCCCGAAAAGATCGTTTGGGGCGGCAAGGCGGATAGGGCGCGTCTGAAGATCGAGCCGACCGTGCTGGACAACGTGACCTGGGAGGACGCCGTCATGCAGGAGGAGATATTCGGACCCGTTTTACCCGTTCTGACGTTCGACGATTTCGACGAAGTGTTTGTCCTGCTCGCCGACAAGCAAAAGCCGCTGGCGCTCTACCTCTTTTCGGAGGACAAACGGCATATCCGTGCCGTCACCGAGCGTTGTTCCTACGGCGGCGGGTGCATCAACGACACCATCATTCACCTCGCAACCAACGAAATGGGCTTCGGCGGCGTGGGGGAGAGCGGCATGGGCGCCTATCACGGCAAGGAAGGATTCGACGCCTTCTCGCATACCAAGAGCATCGTCGACAAAAAGACCTGGATGGATCTGTCGATGCGCTATCAGCCCTATAAAAAGGGATTGTACGGGAAGATCCTGCATTTCTTCCTGCGGTAATATGCAAAGCGGAGCAAGCTCTATATTTTCTCCCGTTACCGTTCCGTTTGCCGTCAATGTTCTTCTGACGGCGCGGCGCTCTTTGCCGCGGGGCATATCGGATTTTTGTTTCCTATAATATTATATCGGCCGAACGGCCCCGAAAACGTCTTTGCGTTTTCGGGGCTTTTTTCGTGCGTTTAACAAAACTTTTACAAAGATAAATATTTCGGAAACATTTTATATATAAAAATCAAACATTGTCTTTGTATAATACGGGTACAAAATCAATCAAGGAGGCTCCATAAAAATGGAACAGAAAAATCAGCAAGAAAGGTATGCAAATCGCATGCGGCATGAGTACGGCGAGCACAAAGAGACCAAACTCGAAAAACTGCAAAAACTCGACCGCAAGGTAAAACTTCCCGCCGAAGTTTTTGCCTATGTGTTCGGCACGATCGGCGCGCTTGTCCTCGGTACGGGCATGTGCCTCGCCATGGGGGTCATCGGCGATCTTATGGCGCTCGGCATCGTCGTCGGTATCGTCGGTATCGCAATGGTTTCGGTCAACTACTTTATATACCGCGCCATCGTAAAGTCACGCAAGAAAGCGTATTCCGCAGAGGTCCTTCGGCTCACGGACGAACTTCTGAACAAGTAAAAGGAGTAAAAAAATGAAAATCAATAACCCCCAAATCACTCTTGCCGACGAAGCGAGAAACGGCGTAAAGGAAGAGGTGCGCAGCGGCTTTCTGGACTGGCTGTTTGAGTTCAACGTGACGGGCGACGACGGAGAATTGTACGCTCTCGGCGGTTCCATTCTCTCCATGGCGCTCGAAAAAATGGACCTCGTCACGATGAATCTTGCCAAGGGCAAGGGTTTCGTGCGTCAGCTTAAAAACTCTGTCTATAAGTTGGCAGAGTATCCCGGCGCACTCATGCAGAAGTTTTACCGCAACCCGCAGGGCACGCTCAAAATCGAAAAGCGCGAACACAGCGTTCTCGTAACCTGCGGCAAAGAATATTCCGTCGAGTGCTTCGACGACGGCGCATGGCACTTCCTTTTGGATACGCAGGACGGAGAATATAAGGCAGACCTCTGGCATCGTGCCCACGGCTATCCCCTGTGGTACGGCAGGGAAAAACCCTCGTACCTTACGCAGCATTCCATCACCTACGGCTACAATACCGCTGGCGACGTCGAAGGCGAATTCGCATATAAAGGCAAGACCGTGAAAGTCAAGGGCACGGGCCAGCGTGAACGGTACGTCGCCGTAGACAGTTCGGCGGCCGAACTCGGCGGCTGGGAGGACTGGGGCTACATCACGTTCAACGAGATCCATTCCTCCATGTACGATATGCGCCTCGGCATGAAAGATTTTGCAATTTACGACTTGCAGACGGGCGCTTATTACCCCGAAGGCAAGATGGAGATCACACACGAGGATTGGGCATTCATGCGCGAGCTGGACGGCTTTATTCCCACCGTGTACAATATCTGCATCGAGGTGGAGGAAGGCGTGTATGAGGTCAGGGCGCGCGTTGCCAACGCGAGGACGTGGGGCGTGACATATAAGGTTCCCGATAACCCTGTGGCTTCGCTGATTTTCGATAACGTCGAGGGCAAATTCACCTATCGGGACGGCACGGTAAAGGTACTCACCGGCGGGCGCGGTTCCATGTCGGTAAGACAATGGCACGCATACCCGAATATCTTGCCGCGCGAGCTGTTTTCGGACGAGGAAAAGAGCGGCGAAAAATTCGACACTTTATAATAAAAAATAAATCAGGAGGAACAAAGCAATGTCAGATTTTCATCCCTTTAAGGACATGAAGGAAAGCGCAAAGATGCAACACGAGATCGACAAGGCTCAATTCGAGGCGGTCAAGGCTGAATCCAAAGCCAACTGGGAAGAGGCAAAGGCTCTCGGCAGGACGGATACCCGAAAGGCAATGATGCGGCAGGCACACGATGAGGCGATCGCCGAGGCGGCGGCCCGCAAGGCGGAAGGCGAAGCCCGCATACAAGCCGCTAAAGCGAACAGGAAATGACGGACGGCGAACGGACGGTAAACAACGAAAAATCTTCCCATCGGATATTTTCGGGCGGGAAGATTTTTCGTTTGACTTTTTTTTGCGGAACTGCTATGCTTATTACATGATATGGAAATAAGGCATTTTTATGGGAAATTTTGTGTCACATTTTTGCTAACAAAATGTACTAAAATGCACCAAAACAGGACAGCAATAAATCTATATCTTGTATAAGAAAAGTCCATAAACCACTATATATTGTGGTTTATGGACGATGGCAGGGGAGACGCGATTCGTATAAGCAACCGACGGTTTTGGAGACCGTTGCTCTACCGTTGAGCCACTCCCCTAAGCACAAAGTATATTATACATTATATTTTTCCGTTCGTCAATTATTTTTGAACATAAAAAGAGGCATAAAAATGAAAAAACAATTCAAACTAGGGGTCATCGGCGGCGGCTTCATGGCTTACGCCATCGTCAAGGGCGCGATCGAAAGCGATTTTATCCGCGCCAACAAGATCGTTGTCAGCGACTGCAATGCGGAAAACCTGCAAAAATTCAAAGATTACGGCTGTTTTACCGTGACGGATAACAAAAGAGTCGCGGAGAGTTGCGATTACCTGCTCTTTGCCGTCAAGCCCCAGAATTTTCCCGCGGTGTGCGAGGACATTCGGAATTGCGACTGTCCGAACGTCATCTCCATCATGGCGGGAATCGAAAAGAAGAAGATCCGCGCCGCGCTTCCGCGCGTGGAGAAGATCTGCCGCGTGATGCCCAATCTTCCCTGCTCCATCGGTTCGGGCATGGTCGCCGCCGATGCTTCGGACTATACCGAACAGGACGACCTGCAATTCTTTGCGGGGCTGTTTGACGCGCTGGGCGCCTATCTCTCCGTGGACGAAAGCAAGATGCACGCCGTGACGGGCATTTCGGGCAGCGGTCCCGCATATGTATTCCTCTTCATCAAATCGCTCATCGAAGCGGGCAAGAAAGAGGGGCTCACCGAGGACGAGGCATGCGTATTGGCGGCGCAGACGGTCGCGGGCGGCGCAGACATGTACATTCACGAGAAGGCGACGACAGATATCGACACGCTCATCCGCCGCGTCTGCTCGAAGGGCGGCACGACCGAGCGCGCCATGCAGTCTTTTGAAAAGGACGGTTTTACCGCGATCGTGGAGCGGGCGGTGGAAGCCTGCGTGCAGCGTTCGAAGGAATTGGCGGAGTGAAGCAAGTCACCATCTATACGGACGGCGCCTGTTCGGGCAATCCCGGCGTTGGCGGGTGGGGGGCGCTCTTGCAGTACGGCGACTACCGAAAGGAGATCAGCGGCGCGGAGGGGAACACCACCAACAACCGCATGGAAGTCTACGCCGTCATCCGCGCGCTTTCCCTGCTCAAATATCCCTGCGCGGTCGATCTGTACAGCGATTCCGCCTATACGGTGAACGCTTTCGAACGGGGCTGGCTGAAAGATTGGGAAGCGGCGGGCTGGAAGAGGGCGGACGGCAAGGCGGTGCAGAACGTCGATCTGTGGCAGGAACTCTCCGCGTTGACCAAGCGCCACCGTGTCATTTTTCACAAAGTCAAGGGGCATGCGGACAACGAGTTCAACAACCGCTGCGACTTTCTGGCGACTTCCGCCATCAAACAGTACAAACAAGAACATCCGGCGGAAGAAACGCCTTCGGATGGTTTATAATTCCCGTTTGCGGCATATACTATATTTATAGTTATGCGCACAGACGGAGAGAAAAAAAGAGAAAGAGGAAAGGGGAGCGCCGTCGCCGCCCTGTCGGTCATGTCGGCGCTGGCGGCGGTCGGTTTTGTATTTGCCGCGCTCTGCGCCCTGCGCTTCAACGAAGGGTTTTTCCTGCGTTACCGCGTCTATGTCGCGGTCGCGCTTTTCACCGTTGTTTTTCTCGCCGTCACGCTGGAATTTTGCTTTTATTTCGCTAAAAAAGAAGTCTGGTATAAACTGGCCGTATCGGCGCTTTTTCTCATCGATCTTGCGCTGGCGGTCTTTTATGTTTTGCTGGCGACCGGGTTTCTGACCGCCGTGGACAGCGCGGAATCCTTCAAGGAATACCTGCTGTCGGCGGGCGCATGGATGGACGCGCTGTTCATCGCCCTGCAATTTTTACAGGTGATTATTCTGCCGTTGCCCAGCTTTGTCACGCTCGTCGCGGGCACGGCGCTCTTCGGCGCCGTCCGATGCTTTTTGTACAGTTATTTCTCGATTGCCGCGGGATCCGTGACGGCGTTTTTTATCGGGCGGTTCCTCGGATACCGCGCCGTGTGCTGGATGGTGGGAAAGGATACGTTGGACGAATGGCTGAAAAAAATGAAGGGGAAGGATAATCTCATCCTCACCGCCATGTTCGTGTTGCCGCTTTTTCCCGATGATATTCTGTGTTTCGTGGCGGGACTGTCCTCCATGACTGCCGTCTATTTCGTCGGCATGACCCTCGTCGCCCGCGCCATTTCGGTGGCAAGCACCTGCTTCCTCGCGAACGCGCTGCCCTTCACCACCTGGTGGGGCATTCTTGCCTGGGCAGCCGTCTGGGCGGCAGAATTTGCCCTCTTTCTGCTCTTTCGCAAGAACCAGGATCGCTTGCAGCGGTGGCTCCGCCGGCGCCGAAAAAAACGGCGGGTGGTACGGAATACAAGAAATGAAAACAGTTTATAGACTTTTTGCAATATAATAAAAATATATTGTAAAAATCTTTGAAAACTATTGCTTTTTTTATGAACGTGTGTTATAATGGCTTCGACGGCGGAAAAGAATGCCGTCGGAGCTTTTTTTGACAAAGGCAAAGGGGGATAAGTTATGAAAAATGTCATCGTCGGACAATCGGGCGGACCCACGGCGGTCATCAATTCCAGTCTGCTGGGTGTGTTCAAAACGGCGCGGGACAGGGGCGCGGACATCGTGTACGGCATGGTACACGGCATCAAGGGGCTTTTGGACGGAAAGATCGTCGATTTGTCCAAACAGATCAAAAACGATCTCGACATGGATCTTCTGAAACGGACGCCCTCGTCCTTTCTCGGCTCCTGCCGTTATAAGCTGCCCGACGTCGAGGGGTACGAAGAGGAATATGAACGGATATTCAAGATTTTGAACGATCTTGAGATCTACGCCTTTTTCTACATCGGCGGCAACGATTCCATGGATACCATTCAAAAGCTTTCCGATTACGGAAAGTCGGTGAACAGTCCCATCCGCTTCATGGGCGTGCCCAAGACCATTGACAACGACCTTGCCGTCACGGACCATACGCCGGGTTACGGCAGTGCGGCAAAATACATCGCCTCCACGACCAAGGAGATCATCCGCGACGGGCTGGTTTACGATTATCCCGTCGTATCCGTCATGGAAGTGATGGGGCGAAACGCGGGTTGGCTTACGGCCGCGGCGGCGCTCGCCAAGAGCGAAGACTGCGAGGGGGTCGATCTCATCTGCCTGCCCGAACGGGTATTCGATCTCGACAAATTTCTCGCCAGGGTCGGGGAGCTCTGCCGGGCAAAGGGATCGGCGGTCATCGCCGTTTCCGAGGGCGTGAAGATCGCCGACGGCAGGTATGTATGCGAACTTGCCGACCATGTGGATTACGTGGATGCCTTCGGGCACAAGCAACTCACCGGCACGGCGCGCTTCCTTGCCGCAAAAGTCGCCGAAAAGTACGGCGTCAAGACGAGGGCGATCGAACTCTCTTCCCTGCAGCGGTGCGCCTCGCACATCACTTCGCGCATTGACGTGACTGAAGCGTTCAATGCGGGCGGCGCGGCGGTCAAGGCGGCGTTCGAAGGCATGAGCGGGCAGGTCATCACGCTCAAACGCATTTCCGACGATCCGTATATGTGCGTCACCGAGCCGACGGACGTGCGTTTCATCGCCAACGTGGAGAAAAAAGTGCCCGACGAGTGGATCGACGAGGATGGCATGGGCGTCAAAGAGGCGTTGGTACACTACATCCGCCCGCTCATTCAGGCGGAGATCGCGCCGCTCTGGGTGGACGGTCTGCCCCGCCATCTCATATTGCATGAAGAGTAAGGGCGCGGCAGACGGACTGAAACAGATCACTCCTTGCAACGGAAGCCCCGGAGGCAGATTTTCAGCCTTCGGGGCTTTTTCCCGAAAAATCAGGCAACGTAAAAAATTTTACCCGAAGAAAGAAGGACGGGCGGAGAGCCTTGCTTTTTTGCCGCAATTACGGTATAATATCAAAAAAGGGGATCTGTGCTTTTGCCGTCGCGCTTCCGGCGGAAAAACGGCGATATTTTTTTCGAAAGGCGCAAAAATCACCGTCATGAAAATATGCCGTTCCGTCTTATCGCAGTTTGAGCGACCAAATTTTGCGGCGGCGAGGGAGAGAAGGACATGAAAAACGTCATCGTCATCGGCGGGGGCGCATCGGGACTCGTGGCGGCGTATGCCGCCGCAATGAACGGCAACCGCGTGCTGCTCATCGAGAAGAATGAAAAACTCGGAAAAAAAATATATATTACGGGAAAGGGAAGGTGCAACCTGACCAACGACGTGCCGCCCGCCGCGTTTTTGGAACACGTTGTCCGCAATAAAAAATTCCTGACGGGCGCGGTCTACTCATTTACGCCGCAGGACGTCAAAGCGCTCATCGAGGCAAACGGCGTCAAGGTCAAAACGGAGCGGGGCAACCGCGTTTTTCCCGTCTCCGATCGCGCCAGCGACGTCACCAAGGCGCTTGCCCGCGCCTGCGACCGAGTCGGCGTGGACGTGCATTTGAACGAAAAAGTCTTTGATTTTACAATTATAGACAGTACTATGTCTGACATAATTACTGATAAAGCCCGATATTCCTGCGATGCCGTCATCGTCTGCACGGGCGGACTTTCCTATCCTTCCACGGGCTCGACGGGCGACGGCTATCGGCTTGCTCGCAAGGCGGGGCACACGATCGTCGAACCGAAGCCTTCGCTCACGGGCATCAACATCGAGGGCGGCGACTGCATAAGAATGCAGGGACTGTCCCTGAAAAACGTCGAATTGTCGGCAAAGAGGGAGGGCAAAAAGTACTATGAAGGGTTCGGCGAAATGCTCTTCACGCACTACGGCGTTTCGGGCCCGCTCGTTCTGACTTTTTCTGCGCTCGCCGCGCGGGAAGACCTTAAAAATTTTGAACTTTTCATCGACTTCAAGCCCGCTTTGGATGAGGAAAAGCTCGATGCCCGGCTGCTGCGTGATTTTTCGGAGTGCAAGAACAAGTGCGTTTTTAACGCGCTCGGGGGGCTCTTGCCCGCCAAGGCGATCGCCTGCGTTTTGGAAAAAGCGGGCATATCGCCCGACAAGAAAGTGAACGCCGTGACGAAGGAGGAGCGGCGCGCGCTCGTGCGCACGCTCAAGGGATATTCCCTGCGCCCCGTATCCCTGCGCGGCTTCGAGGAAGCTGTCGTCACCTGCGGCGGCGTGAACGTCGGGGAGATAAATCCCAGGACCATGGAGAGCAAATTGGTGAAGGGGCTGTATTTTTGCGGCGAAACGCTCGACGCGGACGCCCTCACGGGCGGATTCAACCTGCAGATCGCCTTTTCCACGGGATATGCGGCGGGAAATTCAATAAAATGATTTTTTCGTCGCACGCGGAGGACTTTCCGCCGCGCCCGTGTATGGCGCAATGAAAGAGCGTGATAAAAACCGCGCGCGGTCGTTTGACTTTGCGCGGGAAATGGTTTATAATACCGGTATGGTCGCCGCCGGTTTGGTTTCCTGCGGCGACGGGACGACACAGAAGGACGGAATTATTTTATGAACATCATTCGCGGGGCGATCACCGTTGAACGGGATACGCCCGAAGAGATAAAGGGCAAGACGGGCGAACTGCTCCGCGCGCTCAAAGTGGCGAACGGACTGGACGAGGACAACCTCAAGGCCATTATTTTTTCCACGACGCAGGACATCCGTTCCTGCTATCCCGCCAAGGCGGCGCGGGAGTGCGGCTTTGAAAAGACGGCGCTCTTTTCGGCCGCCGAACCGGATATAGAGGGCGCGCTGCCCTTGTGCATCCGCGTGATGATCTTCGCGGAAGGGCTGACGGAGAAAGAAAAGCACGTCTATCTCGGCAAGGCGGCGTCCCTCCGCAGGGACATTTCCCGCAAATTCGCCGTTGCGCTGGACGGCCCCGCGGGAAGCGGCAAGAGCACCATCGCCAAGGCGCTCGCCGCCGCTTACGGCATTTTGTACCTCGATACGGGCGCCATGTACCGCGCCTGCGCCCTGCAGCTCTACCGCAAGGGCATCTCGCCCGAAGACGCCGCCGCGGCGGAGGCGGCCATCGAGGAGGCGGACGTCGACGTGCGCTATGAAAACGGAGCGCAGCGCACTCTCCTCAACGGCGAAGACGTCTCCGATGAGATACGCAAAAACGAAATTTCCATGCTCGCCTCGTCGGTGGCAAAGCTCGGGAGCGTGCGCAAAAAGATGGTGCAGAAGCAGCGGGAGATCGCCGGAAAGCAGTCCTGCGTTCTGGACGGCAGGGACATCGGCACGGCGGTGCTGCCCGACGCTCCCTTCAAATTTTTCGTGACGGCGGACGCGCGGGTACGCGCCGAAAGGCGGTGGAAAGAACTGCGGGAAAAAGGGAATACGCAAATCGACCTCGACGAACTGACGAAGGAGATCGAAGCGCGGGACAAACAGGACGCAAACCGCGCCGTTTCGCCCCTGCGCCGCGCCGCGGACGCCGTCACGGTGGATACATCGAACATGACCGTGGAGCAGGCGGTCGCCTTCATACGAGAGAAGATCCAGGAGAAAATCTGACCTTATGGACGAACAACGAAAAGAGGCGGGCGTGAATATCCCCGCCGCGCAAAAGGCAGAAAAAAGAAAGAAAAACGATATCTTACAGCCCGCGAACAAAAAGGGTCGGCACGTGAACGGCATGTTGATGTTTCTGCGCATCATTCTGCTGCCCATCGTCTGGCTGATCTATCCCTTCCGTTTTTACGGCAACAGCAAAGTCAAGGACGGCGCATGCATCTATATCGGCAATCATTACCGCATCTGGGACGTCGCGTTCCCGCCCGCCACGACGACGGAGGGGATCCATTACCTCGCAAAGAGTGAATTGAGGGACACGCCCGTCGTCGGCGCGGTCTGCCGCGCGGCGAAGGTCATCTTCCTCGAACGGGACGGCGGGGACGTGCGCGGGCTGATGGATGCCCTCCGCTGCCTGAAAAACGGGGAGAAGATCGCCATCTACCCGGAGGGCAAACGCAACAGGACGGAGGACGGGGAGCTGCTGCCTTTCGAGAGCGGCGCGGCGATGCTCGCCATCAAGACCAGAACGCCCGTCGTGCCCATCCTCTGCTATAAAAAGACCCGCATGTTCCGCCTCAATCACGTCGTCATCGGCGAACCGTTCGAACTCAGCGAATATTACGGGCAGAAACTGACCCAGGAACTTCTGGCGGAGGCGGACGGCAAACTGCGCGACCGCCTCATCGCCATGCGCGACGAGCACGCGAAAATGCTCGAAGAGAAGAAAAAACGTAAAAAAAGCAAATAAACGCCGGCCGTTTTTCACAGAATATACCGTGTGCGTCCGCACGGCGACGCGGTGACGCGATGAAAAACGGACGCAGAGGGGAAACTGTATGCAGGTATTCATCGCCGCGAGCGGCGGGTTCTGCCGCGGGGTACGCAAAGCCGTGGACACGGCAATGAGCGTTCCACCCGAAAACACTTTTATCTACGGGGAGATCATCCACAATCCCGACGTGGTGGCGCGCATCGAAAGGCGCGGCATCCGCACGACGGAAGAACTCGAAGAGCTGCCCGCGGGCTGTTCGGTCATCATCCGTTCGCACGGCGTTGGCAAGGAAGTTTACCGCTATTGCGAGGAGAAGGGGATCAACGTCATCGACTGTACCTGCGGATTCGTGCGGCGCACGCAGAAGATCGTGGAACGGGAATATGCGGCGGGCAGGACGGTGGTCATCATCGGCGGCAAGAGCCACCCCGAGGTCATCGGCATCAATGGCTGGTGCGGAAATACGGCGTATGTATTCAGCGACGAAGGGGAAGATTTTTCGGTTTTGGCGGACAAAGAGGTGAGCGTCGTCGTGCAAACGACCTTTTCCGCAAAGAAATTTGATAAAATTATAAAAATTATTGAAAAAGTATGCAAAAAAAAAGTTGCAGTTTTCAAAACAATTTGTTATACTACTATAGAACGACAAGCGGAAGCCGAAAAATTGGCGCGGCAATGCGACGCGATGTTGGTGATCGGCGGGCTCAATTCCAGCAACACCAACAAGCTTTGCGACGTCTGCAAGGAGCATTGCACGCACGTTTTTCGTTTGGAAAACGCGGACTCGTTTGACAAAGAAATCATCAAAAATTTTAAAAGGTTGGGTATCGTGACGGGCGCGAGCACGCCTGACGAGCAGACCCGGGAGGTTCTCACAAAAATGGTAGACATCGAAACAGAAGAGAATGTGACGACAATGGAAGATGTCGTTGCGGGCATGGACAACGCACAGACGAAGTTTAAGAAAGGAGATATCGTAAAGGCTATCATCTCCGATGCGACGGATGACGGTTTGCAAGTTCTTTTGCCCGGTACGAAGAAAGAGATCCTCCTCGATAAAAGCGAAGTGGACTGCGAAGAGTATTCCAAAGAGGCGTATGCCGCGAAAGTCGGCGATGAGATCGAACTCATGATCACCGATCTCAAGCCCGTCAGGCTTTCCCAGAAGATGATCAAACAGGCGAAAGAGGAAGAAGCCATGATCGCTTCCATCGAAGCGGGCGAGGAGTTCTCCGTGGTCTGCACGGGCTCCAACAAGGGCGGCCTTACCTCCTCTCTCGGGACCTATTCCGTTTTTGTCCCCGCCAGGGAGATCAGAAGCGGCTATGTCAACGATCTGACCAAATATGTCGGTAAGAAACTCCGCCTGAAGGCGATCGAGATCAAGAACGAGAGAAGGAAGGAGATCATCGCCTCGCAGAGAGTCATCATCGAAGCGGAAAAGCAGGCGCGCGAAGCCGAGAAACAGGCGCGCGAAGCCGAATTTTTCGCCAACATTCACGTCGACGACGTCGTGGAGGGCAAAGTGGAGCGTGTGACCGATTTCGGCGCTTTCGTTTCCGTCAACGGGTTCGACTGCCTGGCGCACATCTCCGACCTGTCCTGGACGGGCGTCAAGAAGGTCACCGACGTTCTCGAGATCGGGCAGACCTATCAGTTCAAAGTCCTCAAAGTGGACGAAGAGAAAAAGAAGGTTTCCATCGGCTATAAGCAGTTGCAGCCCCAGCCTTGGGACCTCGTTGCCGGCAAGTATGCCGAGGGCGACGTCATCGAAGGCAAGGTCGTGCGCATCACGCCGTTCGGCGCATTCGTAGAAGTGGAAAAGGGCGTGGACGGTCTGGTGCACGTTTCCCAGATCTCCTATGAATGGCTGGAAAATCCCACTTCCGCGCTGAGCATCGGACAGGAAGTGCAGGCGAAGATCCTCGCATTGGATCCCGCGGCGAAGAAGATGTCCCTCTCCATCAAGGCGTTGCAGCCCCGTCCCGAACAGCCCGCGCGCCGCGAGCGCGAGGAGGGCGATGCGCCTCGATCCAAGAGGAGCAGAAGGGAGCCGAGAGAATATTCTGACGAGATGACTTCCTGGAGGGAAGATTCCGTCGGCGGCGCTTCCATCGGCGATCTCCTCGGTCAGCATGACGAAAACTGAAAAACGTTATAAAAATTTGAAAATCACGGCCCCGCGCGTTTAAGGCGCGGGGCTTTCGTTTATATATTAATGTGTAAAAAATTATGGTACTGACACCTCAGGAGGCACAGACAATATGAGTACGAAAAGACAAGGCAACATTCAGATTTCGAGCGAAAACATGATGCCGATCATCAAGAAATGGCTCTATTCGGACAAGGATATCTTCTTGCGCGAGATCGTGGCGAACGCCACCGACGCCATCACGAAATATAAAAAGCTCGTCGACCTCGGTTCGGCGCCCGCGCCCGCGGAAAATGCCGAGTACTGCGTCAAGATCGCCGTTGATAAGGACGCCAGGACGCTGACCGTCGAGGACAACGGCATCGGCATGACCGAAGAGGAAGTCGAGAGGTATATCACCCAGATCGCCTTTTCGGGTGCGGCGGACTTTTTGTCCAAATACGAAAAGGCGGGCGGCGACGGCATCATCGGCCACTTCGGGCTCGGTTTCTATTCCGCCTACATGGTTTCGGACGACATCGAGATCTTCACGAAGTCTTACCGGGACGCGCCCGCGGTGCATTGGGAATCGGACGGCAACTCCACGTATTCCATCGAGGAATGCGACAAAGCCGACCGCGGCACGAAGGTCGTCATGCACATCGCCGAAGGGGAAGAGGAATTCCTGAACGAGAACACCATCCGCTCGCTCGTCAGAAAGTACTGCGAATTCATGCCCTATAATATCTATGTCGATTTTAAGGGCAAGGACGACAAGCCGGTCAACAACACCAGCCCGCTCTATCTGAAAAATCCCGCGGACTGCACGGAAGAGGAATACAACACTTTCTATCGGGAGACCTTTTCGGACTACACCGACCCGCTTTTCTGGGTGCACCTGAACATGGAATACCCTTACCGCCTGAAGGGCATCCTCTATTTTCCCAAAGTACGCAACAAGGTCGAATTGGAGCGCGGCAAGGTAAAACTCTTCTGCAACCAGGTATTCATCGCGGAAAACATCAAGGAAGTCATTCCCGAATACCTCATGCTCCTGAACGGCGTCATCGACTGCCCCGACATTCCGCTGAACGTGTCGCGCAGTTTCCTGCAAAACGACAGGCAGGTGCAGAAGATTTCCAAATACATCGCCAAAAAGGTGGCGGACGCGCTCATCGATCTCTTCAATAAGGACAGGGAAAAATTCGAAAAATGCTGGGACGATACATCCGTTTTCGTCAAATTCGGCTGCATGAAAGATGAGGACTTCTATCAGAAGGTAAAGGACATCATCATCTACAAGAACCTGGAAGGGAAGTATGTGCCGCTGACATCCCTCTTCGGGACAGAACTCACCGACGAGGAAGCCAAGGAGGGCAAACAGGCAAAGGCGGTCTACTACGTTTCGGACGAAAATCTGCAATCGCAGTACATCGGCATGTTCCGGGACGCGGGGCTGGACGCCGTCCGCTGCGACAACTATCTCGATCCGCACTTCATCAGTTTCGTCGAATACAAAGAGCCGCGCAAAGTGCGTTTCCTGCGGATCGATGCGGACGTGGACGAAGCCCTGAAAGCGGCGGAGAACACGGACGAAAACGTCAAAAAGGACAATGAACAGATCGAAAAGATCTTCGCCGACGAGCTGAAAGAGAAAAACGTGACCGTGCGTGTGAGCGCTCTGAAAAACGCCGACGTGCCCGCCGTCGTCAATGCGGACGAGTTCATGCGCCGTATGGGCGAAATGAACCGTTTCTACGGCATGGGCGAAATGCCGCAGCAGCTCACTTTGGTCGTCAATGCGACCAACGGGGCGGTGAAGAGCGTCAAGGGCCTGCCCGCCGAAAAACAGAAATTCCTCGTCAATCATATCTATTACCTGGCGCTACTCTCGTACAGGAAACTGACGCCCGACGAGATGAAGGAATTTACGGCGAACAACCTGCAACTCATGCAGGACTACGCGAAACAGGCGTAAAAAACAAAGTTTTATCTCTCCGTTTTTATTTTCAAGAGGGTCTGCCTTGCGAGGGCAGGCTCTCTTTTTGTATTCGCGGGAGAGGGAAGAACGGCGGAAAGAGTGATAATCGGGGACTTGTCCGCATAGTATATAGCAAATGTATGAATTCCTGCCGCCGTCCGTGCAAGGCGGGCTGAAAAACTTAAACGGCAATCTGCTCTACGAGATACGCCTGCGCGCCGAACGCCCCGTGCGCGTCAATTATCGGGGGGAATATGTCTTTCTCGGCGAAGACGGCATTGTCCGGCGGCGTGAGCGGGCGATCGTCGTCGGAACGGAAGAAATAGAGGCGTGCATTTTCGCCGCCGGCGATTATTCGATCTATTCCTGCGCCGAGCAGATGAAGGAATGTTTCCTGACGACGAAAGAAGGCGTACGCCTCGGGCTGGCGGGGACGTTGGTGCGCGAAAACGGCAAGATCATCGCCCTGCGGGACGTGCGTTCGGTCTGCATCCGCATCCCGCATCCCGTGGAACACTGCGCCGACGAGGTCTTTGCGCATTGCGAAAGGGACAAATTGCGCAGCTGCATTCTTCTTTCCGCACCCGGTTACGGCAAGACGACCGTTCTGCGCGAACTTTGCCGCCTGATCGCAGAAAAATATCCCGAAAAAAATATTCTCGTCGCCGACGAACGGGGAGAGCTGTCCGCGTTCGATGCGGGCGACGCCGACGTATTAAAATTCGCGGGGAAACGCGAGACCTTTTCCTTCGGGCTGCGCGCCCTGCGCCCAGACGTCATTTTCACGGATGAATTGCAGGAAGAGGACTATGCTGCCGTCGGGCAGGCTTTGGACGCGGGGCTCGTCGTCATTGCCAGCGCGCATTTCGGACGGGATATACGCGATTTTCCGCACAGGATGTTCGAACGGTATGTCCGTTTCGGCAGGGAACGCATCGGACAAGCCGAAGGTATCTACGATGAGAACCTGCAAAATTTACTATGATCGTCTACATTCTATATATTTGCATAGTACTCTTTCTGACATATTTAGGTTATTTTCTGTCGGGGAAATACCGCAGCGCCAAAAAGTTTTACGTTGCATGGGAAAAGTTTCATCAATGTTTTCTGGCGGAAGCGGGCTACACCCGCCGTCCGCTGGGTGCGGTGCTCGATCAATTCAAATCGGAGGGCGTCTTCGGGGCGTTTTTGTCCGAATACGAAAAAAAACATGCCTGGGAGGGAAAGATCGACTTTCTGGGCAAGGAGGACAACGATTTTCTGCGGGAATATTTTTCCTTTCTCGGCAAGAGCGACTACGCGGCACAGAAAAAATATTTCGATTCCGTGACGGGAAAACTCGCCGGGCGCAGGGAGCAAAGCGACAAGGACGCCGCCCGTTACACCGATCTGTACGTCAAACTTGGCTTCCTTCTTGGGCTGATCGTCGTTATCCTGCTCGTTTGAACGCATGCCGCCCGTTTCTTTGCCGTTTTGACCGAAAAATGTAAACCGCATGCGCATTTGCATTTGCGGCGAGTGCATTTTCAGAGGACGGGACGGCGTGCCCGTCGCATCCCGCCGTCCCCGCCGCAGTGTGACTTTTTTGTTCGCTTATCTCTTGCGGCAGGAGTTTTTTGCCGGCAAATTCGCGTCTCCGCCCTTCCGATCCGGGGTTTTGTGTGAAAGGTATGGATATTTCGGTCATTTTCAAAATCGCCGCGGTGGGCATCATCATCACCGTGGTCTGTCAGGTACTCAAAAAGTCCGACCGCGACGACATCGCCACGTTGGTCAGTCTTGTGGGGCTGGTCATCGTGCTGACCGTCGTCATCGGCATGGTCGGCGATCTCTTCGAGGAGATCCGCCGCATCTTCGAACTATATTAGCCGCTGCGCGGCGAAAAGGCTTGCATGCGGAACGCGGCCGGGACAGAAATCGGAAAGGTAAAGGAAAGGAGCAATGGAACTTTTCAGGATCATCGGGATAGCCATCGTGACGGCGTTGACGGTCATCATTCTGAAAAACGTCAAGCCCGAACTTGCCTTCGCCGCGATGCTTGCGGGGGTCATCGTTTTGCTCCTGTCCGCGCTGGACATGCTCAAAGAGACCTTTTCCCTTTTCGACGAACTGGTCGCCATGACGGGTATCGACGACGCCGTCGTCAAAATTCTATTGAAGATCATCGGCGTGGGATACCTGACAGAATTTTCTGCCGATCTTTTGAACGACTTCGGCAGCGCCTCCCTCGCGTCCAAGGTGGAACTATGCGGAAAAATTACCATTCTGGCGCTCTCTTTGCCAATTCTGCGCGCATTGATCGCCCTTATCTCCGACTTTCTCGCACTGTTATAGGTCGGAAAAGGGGCATTTTGTCGCCTCTTTTCCCGCTCGCCGCATTCCTGCTTCTGATCGTGGCGGCTTGGTCGCTCTTTACTTTCGCGGGAGGACCGGACAGCGCAAAGAGCGCAAACCTGCCGCAATTTTTCTCGACGGCCGCAAGCGACGCGGCGGAAAGCGAGCAAGCGCGGGAAGAGCTCATGGAGAACATCGAGGAACTCGTGGGCGAATTGGACCTTACGGAATTGCAGGAGTATCTCGATTCTTTGGAAGATTTTTCTTCCTGGGACGTGGCGGACAAGATCGTCGAACTCATCGACGGGGGGACGCTCGACTATGAAAACGTGTTTTCCGCCCTGTTTTCCCTGCTCACGCAATCGCTCTCCGACATGCTGCCGACCTTTGCGCTCATCTGCGCCGTCGCCCTTCTGTGCGGTATCCTGAACACGGTCAAGACAGGGTTTTTGCGCGATTCCACGGCGGAGATCATCTTTTTCGTATGTTATGCGGCGGTGTTGGTCATCTTGCTTTCGCAGACGGTGAGCGTTTTTTCCCTCTGTTTTGAAACCATGACGGCGCTGCGCACGCAGATGGAGATCGTATTCCCGATCTTGCTCACGCTGATGGCGGCGAGCGGCGGAACGGTGTCTGCCGCCGTCTACCAGCCCGCCGTCGCCTTTCTCTCCGGGGGCGTTTCGGAAGTCCTGACGGGCGCCGTTCTGCCCTTCACGGTGGTCATCGTCGTTTTGAACATGGTATCCAACCTCAGCGAAAACATCAAATTGAAGGGATTCATTTCCCTCTTCAAGAGCGCAAACAAATGGCTCATCGGGTTGAGCGTGGCGGTATTCGGCGTGTTTTTATCCGTACAGGGTCTGACATCGGCGGCATACGACGGCATCTCCTTGCGGGCGGCAAAATACGCCATCTCCAATTCCGTGCCCATCGTCGGCGGATTCCTGTCGGGCGGGTTCGACCTCGTGCTCGCAGGCAGCGCCCTCATCAAAAATTCGGTCGGCATGATCGGCATATTCGTACTCGTCGCGGGCGTATTACCGTCCCTGGTCGCCGTGGCGGGCTTTTCGCTGGGGCTTCGGCTGACGGCGGCGGTCTGCGAGCCGGTCGGAGACGAGCGCATCGCCGCTTTTTTAACGCAGTTGAGCGAAAGCACGGGCTATCTCGTCGCCTGCCTTCTGTGCATCGCCTTTTTGTATTTTTTGACCGTGCTGCTGCTCATTTGTTCGGCGGGGGTGATCGTGTAGATGAAAGCTTATGTTCTGGCGATCGCGGGGATGGCGATCCTGACGGCGGTCGTGACCCTCGTCATGCCGCGCAAAAAATTCTCGGGGACCATCGGCGGGATACTGAAACTCTGCATGATCCTCACCCTCGTCGGCCCGATTTTGGGGTTCATCCGACAGGATCCGACGGAGTTTTCGTCTGCGGATAGTATTTTCACGCAGGACGGCGCGTATATAAATAACAGTTACGCCCTCGCCGTCGAAAGAGAGCTTAAAAGCCGGTACGGCGTGACCGTGCGGGCGGAAGTTTCTCTCGCCGCCGCGGGCGGAGAAACGGGCGGCGCGAGCGTGAAAATTTATATCGACAATTTCGGAATGAATGCGGAAGAGGAGCATATAAATATTATAACTCAAATCGCCGAAACGGTCGGAAAACTGCTGGAAACGGACGACGTGGAGGTGTACGATGGAACTCGGTAAGACGCTCAAAGAAAAACGTTTCCGCCAAATACTCTTTCTCTGCGCTGCCGCGCTCTTGCTGCTTCTTCTCGCCTTTTTTGTCTTTACGGGCAACGGCGGGGACGGCGGGGCGGGCGGGACGTATGAAATGAACGAAACGGAGAGCCGCCTCTGCGCCATTCTGTCCGAAATAGACGGCGTGGGCGAGATCGAAGCCTACGTCAACGAGGACGAAGAGGGCAATGCGGCAGGGGTCGTGCTGGTGTTCGAAGGGGCGGACAGTCTGTCCGTGCGCATGGACGTGATGCGCGCCGCGGCCGCCGCGCTCGGCATCAGCCAGAAGGATGTGTTGATTTATAAAATGACCACATAAAACATCAAAAAGGAGGACGTATTATATGGTTATGTCAAACAAAAAGAAGATCGTCTTGATGAGCGGGCTGGTGCTCCTGCTTGCCGTGACGGCGGTGT
>JAGHJP010000054.1 GCA_017886575.1 Clostridia bacterium | reverse complement strand
CAGGATGGTGCAGACGGCGAAACGCCGTTTATCGGAGAAAACGGGAACTGGTGGATCGGAGAAACGGAAACGGGCGTTCCCGCGCAGGGTGAACAGGGCGAGCAAGGCGCGCCCGGCGCACCCGGCGCACCCGGTGAAGACGGCGAAGACGGCGTCGGGATAGAATCGGTGTGGATCGACAAGGACGGCAATCTGATCGTTGTGCTCACGGACGGGCGGGAGATCAATGCCGAAAAGATCCCCGAATCGTCCTCCGGCGAGGAAGAAGATCCGGGAGAATCGGGGGAATATATCCTTTCCTTGATCTCTTTTGCGGCTGAAGCGGGCGAGACCGCCGGCGGCGGTACATATCAGACGGGGGAGCAAGTGACGCTGACGGCAACGCCGTACCTCGGCTATGAGTTCTCGGGGTGGTATGATGATAGCGGTAGGCTGCTGTCCAAAGAAGCTGCCTGGACGTTTACGATGCCGGCGAAAAACGTGCGGTATACGGCGGAGTTTGCCGTGCGGGAGGAGATGAGCGACTTTGTGTTTGTCTCCGATGAAACGACTTGCATCATTGCGGAGGTAAAAATGCCGACCTTGGTAAAAGAGCTGTTCATTCCCGAGTATGTGACGGACATCGCGGGCGGGGCATTTATGATGTGCCGTTCCGTTCGCTCGCTCACCACGCCGATTTTAGATCGTGATCTGGGTTATTATTTCGGAGATAATACGGCGCCGGTGTCTCTGGAAAAAATCGTCTTTACCGGGGATGCGTTGCCGGAAGAAGCTTTTTCCGGATTTAACGGCTTAAAGCAAGTCGTTCTTTCCGGTAACGTGACGAGAATTGAAGATTATGCGTTCAATGGTTGTACTTCGCTGGAGAGTATAGAAATTCCCGATAGTGTGACGAGCATCGGAGCGTATGCGTTCCGTGCTTGCGGTTCGCTTGAAAGCATAATCATACCCAACAGTGTGACGAGTATCGGAGAGTATGCATTTTTCAATTGCAATAATCTGACGATCTTTTGTGAAGCGGCAAGTCAGCCGGGTGGATGGAACAGGTTTTGGAATAACTACTATTATAATCGCCCGTGTCCCGTTGTGTGGGGCTTTGAATGGACCGGGGTCGAGGTGACATATAATTTTGTCAGCAACGGCGGAACTGATATCGAAAGCATCGTTTCGGCTACGCCGGTCTCTCTCCCCGTGCCGGAAAAAGACGGATACTTCTTCGGCGGCTGGTATCTGAATCCGGATTGCAGCGGCAACGCGGTGTCTTCGCCCTATTATAACGCCGAGGGGGCGACGCTGTATGCGAAGTGGGTGGATATCTCCGAACAGAGCGAAGGTCTCGCCATCGAAAACGGCATGATTGTCGGCATCGGTTCCTGTACGGACAGCGAACTTGTCCTGTGCCTTCCGATCGCCGAGAGGGCGTTTGACGGCGGGGCTTCAATAACAAAGGTGACGATTACGGACGGTGTGACGAGCATCGGAGAGTATGCGTTCAGTGGTTGTTATTCGCTTGAAAACGTAATAATATCCGATGGTGTAATAAGCATAGGCTACGCTGCGTTCAGGGATTGCAGTTCGCTTACCGAGGTCGTGTTCCTTTCCGCCGTGCCGCCCGAAATCGGCGGCGACGTATTTGGTGGGGCGTGGGATTCCGAAGAATTTACCGTCTATGTGCCCCAAGGCAGCCTGGAAACATATGAAGCGGTGGACGATCAATATTGGCAAGCCTATCTGGTGGAAGCCGGAAAAATACAGGAGACCGCAGGCTGAAAAGTAAAATACGGCTTAAAATGAAAGGGGGCATGCCCGCGTTGAACGGGCATGCCCTTCGGTTTTTCATTTGCAGGATTTTTTCGAAAGGTCGTCCACGCTGCGATCAGTTTCCGTTTGCGGGGAAAATTCTCTTGCGCGACGCGGCGACGGTAGAGCGCATGACGGAAAGTTGCTTTGCCGCAGCGCAATAAAAGCCGCCGCCCTTTTTGAAAGGGCGGCGGTAAGGCGTTGCGGGGGGTAAAACCGATCAGTCGCCGAGCATACAGTCGACGGAAACGGAAGAAAGAGCGTGCGCGTGCATGAAGGTCTGCACGGTGTTGCAGTGGTAGGGATCGCGCTGGTAGGCTTCCAGGGCGGCTCTGTTCTCCAAGAGCACGCCGAGGTAAACGTCGTACGAGCGCGCCGAGCCGAGGATATCCCGCCCGACTTCCAGTCCGCGCAGCATGGGCACGTTGCCCTGCATGCTCTTCAAAAGCCGCGCCGCCTCGTCGGCGTTTTCCGCGCTGTCCATCTTGAAGCAAACGACGTGTTTCAGCATAGTAATATCTCCTTGTTTTTTCTTTTATTATACCACGCCGCCGCGGAATATGCAACTTTTTTGCATGACGCTGAAAAATGCGGCGCGGCGGGTATTGCCGCGCGGTGGAACGCGGCGGTATTTTCCTTTTTGCCGATATCCATGCCCGCAACAAACGCATATGAGCGAAAACCGCCGCCCCTTCAAAAAAGGGCGGCGGCGTGAGTTTCTTCTTTTTGTTCCTTTTTGCGGTCATGGTACCCGTCAAAACCGTCAAAATCAGCTTTTTTCGATCTTGATGAGGTTGGTCGAACCGGGGCCGTTGGGTATGCCGCCCGTGATGACCACAAAGTCGCCCTTTTTCAGGCTGAGCACCTTTTTCGCCGTGCGCTTGGCTTCATAGAAGAGAACGTCGGTGGAGGTGAATTCCTCTGCCATAACGGGGACGACCCCCCAGGAAAGGGCGAGTTTGCGCCAGGTCTTGGGGTTGGTGGTCATGCCGATGATGACGGCGGGGGCGCGGAAGCGGGAGACCATGCGCGCCGTCATGCCCGACATCGTGCAGGCGACGATCGCCTTTGCCTGCAGGTCGATCGCCATGGCGCAGGTCGCGTGGGAGAGCGCGTCCACCTCGTTGCGTATCTTGAATTCGTAGCGGGTGAACCGCTTGGCGTAATTGATGTTCTCTTCGGCGTTCTCGGCGATCTTCGCCATGGTCTGCACGGTGAGCACGGGGTACTGCCCCGCGGCGGTCTCGCCCGAGAGCATGATGGCGCTCGACCCGTCGAACACGGCGTTCGCCACGTCGGAGATCTCCGCACGCGTGGGGCGGGGATTGTGGATCATCGATTCCAGCATCTCGGTCGCCGTAATGACCCGTTTGCCCAGCATGCGGCAGGTCTCGATGAGAGTTTTCTGGATACCGGGCAGTTCCTCGAAGGGGATCTCCACGCCCAGGTCGCCGCGGGCGACCATGATGCCGCTGCACTCGTTGCAGATGTCCCGGATGTTCTCCACGCCCGCGCGGTTCTCGATCTTGGCGATGAGGTCGATGTTCTCGCCGCCGATGGTCTTTAAGTATTCGCGGATGTCTATGAGGTCCTGCCGCGTGGAAACGAAGGAGCAGGCGATGAAATCGACGTCGTTCTGCACGCCGAAGAGGATGTCGTCCTTGTCCTGGTCGCTCAAAAACTTCTGGCGGAGCACCTTGTTGGGAAAGCTCATGGACTTCTGGTTGGACAGCACGCCGCCCGCCTTGACCACGCAGGTCGCGTCCGTCCTGGTCAGCGACTTCACCTCGAAGATGATGAGCCCGTTGTTCAGCAGGATGGTGTCGCCCACGCTCAGGTCTTCCATCAATCCCTTATAATTGACGGAAACGCGGGTTTGGTCGCCCTCCACCTCGTCGGTCGTGAAGGTGAAGGTGTCTCCCTCTCGCAGGGTGATCTGCCCGTCTTTGAAGGTCTTGATGCGGTACTCGGGCCCCTTGGTGTCCAGCATGATAGCGATGGGCAGGTTGAGTTTTTCGCGCACCTTTTTGATGGTTTTGATCTTCTTTAAGTGATCCTCGTGCGTGCCGTGTGAAAAATTGAGCCGCGCGACGTTCATGCCCGCAAGGCAGAGTTCGGTCAGCGTCTCTTCGTCCTCGCAGGCGGGGCCGATGGTGCAGATGATCTTTGTCTTTCTCATAAAATTTCTTCCTGTATAAAATTTTGTCCGAATTCATTGTAATATATTCTCCGTCGATTTGCAAGCGTTTGAATGCGGTTTTTATTTTCGCAAAACGATTGAATTTTGCGCGTATATGTGTTATAATGTAGCAAAGCACCTTTCGGGAGGGGAATAAAATCATGCAGGAAAAACTGCTCATCGGCACGGTGCTCAAACCCCAGGGCATCCGCGGCGAGCTCAAAATCAAATACTACACCGACGCGCCCGAGGACGTCAAAAAATTCGGCCGCGTGTTCATCGACGGTGAAGAGAGAAAGATCCTCTCCTTCCGCACGGATAAAGAGGCGGTCTATCTCGGGCTGTACGGCATTGCCGACCGCAACGCCGCCGAACCGCTGCGCGGTAAGGACGTGTACGCGCTCCGCGCTGACGCGCCCGCGCCCGAAAAGGGAACATATTACATTGTCGATCTCATCGGCTGCAAAATTTTTACGCAGACGGGGCGGGAGCTCGGCGAGCTTGTCAAAATCACGCCCGCCGCCACCGATGTCTATACCCTGAAACAGGGCGAAAAGGAGATACTCTTTCCCGCCGTCAGGGGGCTCTTTCTCGAAATTTCCCCCGAAAGCGGGCGCATCGTCGTCGACGAGGTGCGCTTTAACGAGGTCGCCGTACTGTAACGCGCCATATATTGCGTTTATTTTGTTGTTATCGGGAAATATATTGCATACTTATAGATAGATCCGCCGGGAAGGGCGGGAAGAGAAACAGACGATAAGGAGGATCAAACATGAACAGCATCTTGTCTGCGGCAGGGCTCAGCAAAAGTTACGGCGCCGCGCCCGCGCTGCAGAACGTCACGCTGGAAATTCCCGCGGGCGGCACGGTCGGGCTCCTGGGGCCGAACGGCAGCGGTAAATCCACGTTCATCAAATTGGCGATGGGCATGCTGCAGCCGACGTCGGGGGAAATTTTTATCGACGGCAAAAAACCGGGGGTGGAGACCAAGCGCATCACGGCGTACCTGCCCGACGCCAATTTTCTGACCGAATGGATGACGGTGGGGCAGATGATGGACTACTGTGCCGACTTTTTCGCGGATTTTTCCAAGGACAAGGCGCGGGCAATGCTCTCCCGCCTGGCGATCGGCGAAAAACAGCGCATTCGCACCCTGTCCAAGGGCAATAAAGAGAAGGTGAGCCTCATTCTCACCATGGCGAGAGATGCCAGACTGTACATTCTGGACGAACCGATCGCGGGCGTCGACCCCGCCGCGCGGGACTACATTCTGGACACTGTGCTCGCCAACCGCGCCGAGGGCTCGACGGTCCTCTTGTGCACGCACCTCATCTACGACGTGCAGAACGTTCTCACGCAGGCGGTCTTTCTCAACCGCGGCACGATCGCGCTCAACGCCAACGTGGCGGACCTGTGCGCGCAGGAAGGCAAGCCGCTGGACGAAATTTTCAAGGAGATGTTCCGATGGTAGGAAAATTGTTGAAACATGATTTTATCGCGCTCGGCAGGATCCTGCTGCCCACGGGGATCGGCGTTCTTGTCTTTGCCCTTCTCTCTTCGCTTTCGACGCGCATCTCCGGCGGCGACGCGTCGCTGCTGGAAATGCTGCTTACGTCCGTTTTCGGCATCGGCGTTACGGCGATCTTTCTTCTCTCGTACGTTCTCTGCGTCAAGCATTTTTACGACTCTCTGTTCTCCCGGCAGGGGTACCTCACGCTCGCCCTGCCCGTCACGCCCATGCAGCTGCTCCTCTCCAAGACGGTCGTTTCCTTCGTCGCCATGGTGTTTTCCTGTCTGGTCGCCGTCGGCGCGCTGGAAATTTTCGGGCTCGTGAACGGCATCGAGTTGGTTGGCACGATCGTAAGCAGCATCGTTTCCTTGTTCGTCGAAAATCAGATAATGGGCGGGTGGCTGATATATCTTCTCGTCTACTTCCCCATATCGGCGGTCTGTTCGCTCTTCTTCATCTTCGCCTGCGTCGCGGCGGGGCAGCTCGTCAACAAGTACCGCCTTTTGCTCTCCGCGGGCATCTTTATCCTCGGCAATTGGGTGTGGAACCTTCTGACCGGTCTTTTGAACGATCTCATCGTCGCCTGGCTGAGTTCGATGGAGATCGGCACTGCCGCGCCCTATCTACTCGTCACGTTCTGGCTCCTGGAGTCGCTCATCCTCGGCGCCGTCTCGGTGTTCTTCGTCTGCTACATACTCAAAAACAAGGTGAACCTGCAATAATGAAAATAGACATTCTGACCCTCTTTCCCGAAATGTTCTCTCCCTTAAAGGAGAGCATCCTCGGCAGGGCGCAACGGGAAAACAAACTCGAAATCAACGTCGTCAATATCCGCGACTATACCGAGGACAAACACTTGAAGTGTGACGACTATCCCTTCGGCGGGGGCGCGGGCATGGTCATGATGGCGCAGCCCGTCGGCTCGTGCATCGAGGCGCTCGATCCCGGGCATGGTGCCCGCCGAATCTATCTTTCTCCCAAAGGGCAGACCTTCCGCCAGGAGAAGGTTTTCGACCTGCTGCGCTACGAGCATCTCATCCTTCTGTGCGGGCATTACGAGGGGGTGGACCAGCGCGCCATCGACCTCTTCATCGACGAGGAGATCTCCATCGGCGATTACGTCCTGACGGGGGGCGAACTGCCCGCCATGGTCGTCGTCGACTGCGTGGCGCGGTATGTGGACGGGGTCATCAACACCTCTTCCCTCGTGGACGAGAGTTTTTCGGACGGCATGCTCGAATATCCGCAGTACACCCGCCCCGTGGAGTACCGCGGCCTTACCGTCCCCGAAGTGCTCCGAAGCGGCAACCATGCCCGCATCGATGCATGGAGACGCGAACAGGCGGCAGCGCTTACCGCCCGCCGCCGGCCCGATCTTCCCGGCGGGAAAAAGGGAAAATGAGACGAGGGGAAAGAGGTGGTTTTTATGGAAAGAATACAGTGGTTCCCGGGGCATATGACCAAGGCGATGCGGGAAATGGAGGCAAAAAAGGACCTCTGCGACGGCGTGGTGTGCGTTCTCGACGCCCGCGCGCCCGCGGCGACGGTCAACCGCAATCTCTTGAAACTCTTCGGCACGAAACCTGTCTTGTATGTTTTGAATAAGGGCGATCTTGCAGACGGCGAGGCGGACGCCTTCGTGCGCATGATCGAAGGGAAGGGGCACCCATGCCTGAAATGCAACGCCATGAACGGAAACAGCAAGCGCGCGCTCGCCTTGAAGATGCAGGCGATCACGCGGGAGAAGCGGGAACGGGCGCAGGCGAAGGGCATCCGCAAGACCTTCCGCTTCATGGTCATCGGCATTCCCAACACGGGCAAGTCCACGCTCATCAATCTGCTCAGCGGCGAAAAGAAGGCAAAGACGGGGGACAAGGCGGGGGTCACGCGGGAAACGAGGTGGATCCGCTGCGGCGACTTCGATCTTTTGGACACGCCCGGCACCATGCCGCCTTCCTTCGACGATCAGCACCTCGCTTTGCATTTGGCGTACATCGGCAGCATCAACGACGACATTCTGCACACGGACGACATCGCGCTCGCGCTTTTGGAGGAATTGGGACGGCTCTATCCCGAAAACCTGAAGGCGCGGTACGGTTTGACGGAGATCGGCGCGCCCCTGGAATTGCTGGAAGGGGCATGCCGCCGCATGGGGTTTCTGATGCGCGGCGGCGGGTTCGACTACGAGCGGGGCGAAAAGGCGGTCATCGACGATTTCCGCAAGGGAAAGCTCGGAAAAATTACATTGGAAAAAGCGAGCGAATACGAAGAATTGTTTGAAAAATAATTGACAATTGCAAAAAAGAAAGGTATAATAACAAAGCAACGGTTTTGGTGGGCCGTAGCCCCGAGCGGGGGTATAGCTCAGTTGGTAGAGCGTTTGAATGGCATTCAAAAGGTCGCCGGTTCGATCCCGACTACCTCCACCAAATCGGCGGTTTTTTCCCTTTTTTTGGGAAATAGCCGCCTTTTTTCATGTCTTTTTTGGTGGTTTTTTGGGAAACGGAATTTTGTATACCCCGTAAAAAGTGTCAGATTAGGTGTCAAAAATTCCGTTCAACTTCGTTGAAATATCGGTAATATACTCTTCCTGCACGTCTGTATAGACGCCTTTGGCCATTTTCAACGAGGCGTGCCTTATAAGGTATTCTCCGACAATATACTTTATTTTTCGGATTGGTGAAATTGCCGTTCACCAGCAAAAGCCTAAATCGAAGCATTTTCGGTTTAGGCTTTTGCATACAAACAGCCGGAAGGAAAATTCCCCGTCCGGTTGTTTGTATGCCGTCTGAAGAAAAATTATTGTTCGGCTTGCGGGATATCAAAAGTGAAAATCTTCTTGATATTGTTAACGGTGCACCTGTAGGTTTGTCAAACATATGAGACAGTAAAAAAGGTTAATGAAGCAAGCCGTCGCGTAAAAAGTCGGTGATATAATCTTTCGGGGAGTGCCAGTTCAAAGGGCGCATGGGGAAAGCATTGTATTT
>JAGHJP010000053.1 GCA_017886575.1 Clostridia bacterium | reverse complement strand
GAGCCAATCCGTCCGCTTCGACGGGCGGCGCGGTGACGGCGTCGAACTACTTCACTTCCTACCGCACCGAACGCACCGCCACGCGCAACGAGGAGATATTGCAGCTCGATTCCGTCATCGCGCTCTACGAGGCGGGCACGGCGGAATACGAGGAGGCGGTCGACATGAAGATGGAGATCGTCACGGCGATGGAGCAGGAACTCGTCATCGAAACGATGATCAAGTCGCTCGGGTTTTCCGATTGCGTCGTGTCCGTTTCCACGGCTTCCGACAACGTGAACGTGTTCATCAACTCGAGCGAACTCAACTACGATACTGCCCTGCAAATCTATAATATGCTCAAAAACGAGACGGGGATCGTGGCGGGAAACATAATTATTATGCCCGTTTATTCAGAAAGTTGATGAAAATAGTGGAAATCTCCGAAAGAATGTGTTATAATGATCTTGAATAAGTTATTCAGGAGTCGATTATGGCAAACATGAAGTATAATTATTCGTCGGGCAGCAACGGCACCATTACCTACAATTCGGACATCGTGAACAGCATCGTTGCGATCGCCGTGCAGGAAGTGGAAGGCGTTTACAGCCTGACGCCCAACAAGGGCATCCGCCTCTATTTCGAGAAGGACGGCGTGTACGTGGACGTTTCCGTCATCGTCAAGTACAGCAACAGCATTCCCGAACTCGCCTTCCGTATCCAGCAGTCCATCAAGCAGGTCGTGGAGTCCATGACCAAGTATAGGATCGCCAAGGTGGACGTCCATGTGCAGGACGTGGTCTTTCCCGAAACGCTGGCGGAAGCGCACGCGCTGGAAAAGACGGCGGAAGACGCCGAACAATCGGAAAAATAAAAGAGAAAGACGGAAAATCCCTTTAACGCCTTAAAGGGATTTTTTGCCGTGAACGAAGGATCGCAGGAAACATCATGAGAAAAGACGCAAGAGAAACCGCGCTCAAAGTTTTATATTCCAAGACCATCAATCCCGACGAAGCGGAGAGGCTGGAACGAGGGCTCTGCCGCAAGCTTTCCGAAGAGGACAGGGCTTTTGCCGAGCAGCTTTTACGCGCGGTCGAAGAGCACGGCGAGGATATCGTGCGGGTGATCGATTCCAATATACGCAATTTCAAAGCGGACAGGCTTTTCCCCGTCGACCGCGCCGTACTGACGATCGCCGTGGCGGAGATATTGTATTTTGACGACATTCCGCCCGTCGTTTCGGTCAGCGAGGCGGTGGATCTGGCGCAGAAGTATTCGACGGAAACGAGCGCCGATTTTGTAAACGGAGTACTTTCGGGGGTAATCGCAAATGTATAAAGTCATCGACGGAAAGGCGCTGGCGGCGAAGATGCGCGCCGGGCTCAAAGAGGAAGTGGAATCATTCACCGCCGCGCACGGCGAGGTCGGGCTTGCTGTGGTTTTGGCGGGCAACGATCCCGCGTCGCAGGTATACGTCCGCAACAAGATCAAAGCTTGCGCCGAAACGGGCATCCGTTCGCACGCCTTCTATCTGCCCGCGGACGTCACGCAGCCGCAGATCGAGGAACTCGTTTCTTCGCTGGCGGAAAATAAGGCCATCCACGGCATTCTGGTACAGCTGCCGTTGCCCGCGGGGCTGGACGCCGAGCGCGTGCTCAACCTCATTCCCTACGAAAAGGACGTGGACGGGTTTTCGGCGGAGAACATCGGCAAACTCGCCATGGGGCGGGAAACGCTGGTCGCCTGCACGCCCTACGGCGTGATGAAGATGCTGGAGAGCGAAAACATTTCCTTAAAGGGCAAAAACGCCGTCGTCATCGGCAGGAGCAACATCGTGGGCAAGCCCATGGCGATGCTTCTGACCAATGCGGATGCGACGGTCACGCTCTGCCACAGCAAGACGCAGAACTTAAAGGAGATCTGCGCGCGCGCCGACATTCTGGTCGCGGCGATCGGCAGGGCGAAATTCGTCACCGCCGATATGGTCAAAGAGGGAGCGACGGTCATCGATGTGGGCATGGACCGCGACGAAAACGGCAAACTCTGCGGGGACGTGGACTATGAAAACGTAAAGGAAAAGGCGGCGTACATCACGCCCGTCCCGGGCGGGGTAGGTCCCATGACCATCACCATGCTGATGCACAACGCTTTCATTGCAGCCAAGAGGAGCGTGAAATAACTTGTACGATTACGACAGACAATATGCGGCTTACTTGTCCTCCTTCGAGGAGGCGCTGCAAAAGCACTGCGATGCGCTCTCCGACAAGAGCCCGACTTTGAAAAAGGCGATGGTATACAGCGTGACGCTGGGCGGCAAGCGCATCCGTCCCGTCCTGATGCTCGCCGCCGCCGACATGCTGGGGACGCCCGCAGAAGAGGTCATTCCCTTTGCGGTCGCGCTCGAATTCATCCATACTTATTCCCTCATCCACGACGATCTGCCCGCCATGGACAACGACGATTTCCGCCGCGGCAGGCCCTCCAACCACAAGGTGTTCGGCGAGGCGCAGGCGATCTTGGCGGGGGACGCCCTTCTGAACGCGGCGTACGACCTCTGTTTCGCCCAATGTTTCAAGGGCGAAAAATATGTGCGCGCCTCCAAATACCTGTGCGAGGCGGCGGGGGAAAACGGCATGATCGCGGGGCAGTCCGCCGACGTGCTCTGGGCGAACAAGACCGACTTTACCGAAGAGGAACTGCGCTTCATCTACGAATATAAGACGGGCAAACTCATCGTGGCGCCTCTGGCGATCGCCTCCATTTTGGCGGACGACCGCGGCTTTCTGGAACTCGAAGCCTTCGGGCGTTCGCTCGGCAGGCTCTTTCAGCTCACGGACGACATTCTGGACGTCACGGGCGATTTCGGACAACTCGGCAAGACGGTCGGTAAGGATAAGGACGAGGGAAAACTGACCTGCGTGCGGCTGTACGGGCTGGAAAAGGCGCAGATCGAAGCCGATCTGTGCGCAGACGACTGTCTCTTATCCCTCGAACGGCTGGATGCCGACACGGCTTTTTTGAAAGACCTGGTGCACTTCGTGCGCGAGCGGAAAAAATGAGAGAGCGCCGATTTTCGGCAGACAGGGGGGCAGAAAAAATACAAAGGGTAGGCTTGACAAAGAAATGCTGGAAAAAACGGACTTCATCAACGTAAAGGCGCTCTCCGAATTGGAACGCGAGCAACTCTGCGAAGAGATACGTCGCAAGATCATAGAGACGGTCGCCGCCTGCGGCGGGCACCTCTCCTCCAACCTCGGCGCGGTCGAACTGACCGTCGGCATGTTCGCCGTATTCGATTTCCCGCGCGACAAGGTCATCTGGGACGTGGGACACCAATGCTATGCCTATAAACTCCTCTCGGGCAGGTACGGCCGCTTTCCCACGCTGCGCAAGAAGGGGGGGCTGTCGGGCTTCCCGAAGCGAGCGGAGAGCGAATACGACTGTTACGATACGGGACACGCGGGCAATTCCGTTTCCGCTGCCGCCGGGCTCGCCAAGGCGCGCGATTTGCGTGGGAAAAGCCACCGGGTCATCGCCGTCATCGGCGACGGCTCTTTCAACAACGGGCTCATCTACGAGGCGCTCAACGGCCTTTCCGTGCTGGGCGTAAAGATACTCATCATACTCAACGACAACGACATGTCCATCTCTCCGACGGTGGGCAAAACGCATGAACTGCTCGTCGCGAACGCCGCCAGCGAACAGGCGAAAAAAGAGAACGTCGCGCTCATCGAACGGTACGGCGTGCAATATCTCGGCGTGGTCAACGGCAACGACCTCAAGGAGGTCACCGCCGCCCTCGAAGAGGCGGACAAGATGCTGCAAGAGGGCAGCGTTCTTCTGCATGTCAAGACCAAAAAGGGGATGGGATACGATTTTTGTGAAGAGAATCCCGTCGAAACGCACGGCGTTTCCCCGAACGGCGCGGCACACGAGCGGGAATACTCCCAAATCTTCGGCGAAAAGATGCTCGAACTTGCCGCCGAGGACAAGCGCGTGGTCGCCGTGACGGCGGCGATGACGGACGCTTTGGGCCTGCGCCCCTTCTTTGAAAAGTATCCCGAACGCGCCTTTGACGTGGGCATCTGCGAAGAGAATGCCGCCGTGCTCTGCGCCGCCATGGCGAGCGGGGGGGTGAAACCGTATTACGCCATCTATTCGACCTTCCTGCAACGCGCGTTCGACGAACTCATCCACGACGTTTGCGCCCAGGATCTGCCCGTGACCTTCTGCATCGATCGCGGCGGCCTGTCGGGCGCAGACGGCGAAACACACCAAGGGATTTTTGACCTCTCTTATCTCTCTCTCATCCCGAACATCGCCATCGCCGTGCCAAAGGACGGGGAGGAACTGAAAGACATGCTCGATTTCTCGCTGGGATACGGTCACCCGCTCGCCATCCGTTATCCGCGTTCGGCGCGGGCATCCTTCGGCAGAAAGCGTAAGGTCGCCCTCGGTACCTTCGAATACCTGACGGAAAAGACGGACAATGACCTGACCGTGCTCGCCGCGGGCGAACGCGCCGTTTCTCTGGCGTTCGAACTCCGGGAGAGCACGGGCGTGGCGTTCGACGTCGTCAACGCCCGCTTCGTCAAGCCGCTCGATGAGGAATTGCTTAAAAATATCCGCTCGCCCCGCATCATCACCATCGAGGACAACGTCCGCCGCGGGGGATTGGGCGATCAGATCGACCGGTTCTACCTCAACGGCGGCAAAAAAATCTATAATTTTGCCTACTTTGACCGGTTCATTCCGCAGGGCGGCGTCGCCGAATTGCAGGAAGAATACGGCTGGGACCGCGCGGAGATCGCCGCGTGCATCCGCAACGAGAAATGAGGGCGGACAGATACTGTGCGGCAAAATACGGATCGCGCACCAAGGCGGCGGAGGCGATAGAGCGGGGCGAAGTGCTCGTCAACGGCAAGCCCGTCCGACCCGCCGACGAGATAAAGGATGACGACGCGGTGGAATATCTCGTGCCGGCGGAACGGTACGTTTCCAACGGCGGCTACAAACTCGCGCGGGCACTCCGCGCTTTCGGGACAGACGTGCGCGGCAAGGTGTTTGCCGACATCGGCGCCAGCACGGGCGGATTCACCGACTGCTTGTTGCAAAGCGGCGCGAAAAAGGTCTACTGCATAGACGTCGGCGAGAGCCTGCTCGATCCTTCGCTGCGCGGGGACGGACGGATCGTCAATCAGGAGAACGTCAACGCGCGCTTTCTCAAAAAAGAGGACTTCCCCGAACCGCTCGACGGCATAGTCATCGACGTGAGTTTCATACGGCTCGAACTCATCCTGCCCGTGCTGCGCGACATCGTATCGCCCCGGGGCGTCGTGCTCGCACTCGTCAAACCGCAGTTCGAATGCGACGGAAAACGGCAGCTCTCCAAGAGCGGCATCGTGACGGACGCGCGCCGGCGGCGCAAGATCGTGGAGAGGATATACGACGCCTGTCTTGAAAACGAGCTGTATCCGCAGGATCTGGTCAATGCGCCGCTGCGGGAGAGGAAGAACGTGGAATATGTCCTGCTGCTCGGCAGGAACAAGGCGGCATGCGCCGATAAAAAGGCCATCGGCGACAAGGCGGATCGGCTGATATGATCACAATTTTAGAAATACGGCGGAAAATGAAATATGAAAATCGGGATCGTCTATAAAAAAGAAAAAGTCAAAGACCGATCGATCGTCACGCGGCTGACCGAAAAATTCCGCAGCCGCGGCGCGGAAGTGAAGATCATGCACACGGGGGCGGAATTGCACGACGTGGATTGCGTGGTCGTCCTCGGCGGGGACGGCGCGCTGCTGCACGCCGCCGTCATCGCGGGAAAACAGCACATCAAAGTCGTGGGGGTCAACTACGGCAACCTCGGTTTTCTCTCCGAATTCGAAGCGGCGGAAACGGAAAAGGCCGTCGACCTCGTGTGCGGCAAGCATACCGTATTGCCCCGCACCATTCTGCAGATCACGCTCGACGGCAAGGTCGCTTACGCACTGAACGAAACGGTCCTGCAGCGGGACTATGCCCGCTCTTACGGCCATCAGGTGGCGCGGTTCGGGCTGGAACTCAACGGGGAAAAGATCCAGGATTACGTCGCGGACGGGCTGGCGGTCGCCACGCCTACCGGTTCGACGGCATATTCGCTCTCCGCGGGCGGTTGTATCCTTTCGCCCGATGTCCGCGCGTTCATCGTCACGCCCATCTGCGCGATGGGGCTGAAGGCACGGCCGCTGGTCGTTGCCGACACGGGCAAATTCACCTTCGACCTTGCGGCGGAAAAAGAGGACCTGAAACTGTATGCCGACGGCAGGCCGATCGGCACGGTCACCCCGAACAGCCGCGTCGTCATCGAAAAGGCGCCGTTCACCGCCGACTTCGTCACGCGAAACGTCAACCGCCTTTTTCAGGCGGTCAACCGGAAACTTTCGGGTTAAAAAATCATTGTCAGTAAGGGGACGGAAAAATGTTGCGCGAAGAAAGACAGGCAAAGATCCTCGAGATCATCGCCACGCGGGAGATCGAGACGCAGGAAGAACTCTGCCGCGCGCTGAACGCGGAGAATTATCCCGTCACGCAGGCGACGGTGTCCAGGGACATCAAGAGTTTACACCTCTTCAAGGTCAACGGCGTGCAAAAAAAATACAGATATTCCTATCTGAAGGAGAGCGGCGCGGAGATCCTGCCCGGAAAATTCCGCAACCTCTTCAAGGAGAGCGTGGTGAGCGTGCGCTGCGCGTGCAACCTCGTGGTCATCAAGACTCTCTCGGGCAACGCCTCGAACGCGGGGCTCGTTCTGGACGAACTCAACTTCGACGAGGTCGTCGGCACGGTCGCGGGGGACGACACGCTCTTTGCCGCCTGCACGGACGAAGCGTCCGCGCTCAAGATCATGGAAAAATTAAACGGGATATTGAAGTAATACTATGCTCAACAGGCTGAACATCCACAACGTCGCCTTGATAGACGAGGCGGAAATCGAATTTTCGGCGGGGCTCAACGTGCTCTCGGGCGAAACGGGATCGGGCAAATCGGTCATTCTCGATTCCGTCAATTTCGTATTGGGCGCAAAGGCGGACAGGTCCATGATCCGTTACGGACAAAGCGAATGCTCGGTCGGCGCGGAATTCGATATCGCGGGCAACGAGGCGGTAAAGAGGGAACTTGCAGAGATGGAACTCGGGGAGGACGATACCCTCGTCATCGCCCGCCGCTTCACGGCGGACGGGCGTTCGTCCATCCGCATCAACGGCATGCCCGCCAACGCCGCCATGCTGCGGCGGCTCACCGCCCATTTGGTGGACGTACACGGGCAGAGCGAACACTTTTTCCTCCTGAAAGAAGCCAATCAGCTGAAAGTGTTGGATGATGCGGCGGGAGAAGGGCTTGCCGCGCTGAAAGAAAAACTTGCCGGAAAGACAAAGGAACTGCGGGAATATAAAAAGGATCTCGAACGGCTCGGCACGGACGAAGGCGAGCGCAGCCGCCGGATGGACATTCTTTCCTTTCAGATCGACGAGATCGAAAACGCCGGACTGAAAGAGGGGGAAGAGGAGGAGCTCCTTGCAAAGCGCGCCAAGATGAACGCCGTGGAAAAGATACTCTCCGCGTTGCAAGAGGCGGAAAACGCGCTCTCCGCCGACGGTGCGGGAACGGATTCCGTCCGCACGGCGGCAAGGGCGGTCGCCGGAATAGCCTCTTTGGACAAAGCCTACGGCGACATCGGCGAACGGCTGGAAAATCTACAGGCGGAGGCGGAGGACATCGCCGAAACGCTCTCTTCCCTCGGTGAGCAAGTATATTTCGACGAAAACGAGCAGGCGGAAACGGAGAACCGCCTGGACGAGCTCAAACGACTGAAACGCAAGTACGGTGCGGACACAGAGAGCATTCTCGCCTTTCTCGAAAAGGCGAAGGCGGAATACGACATGCTGGCGGGCGGCGCGCAGGAAGCGGAGAAAATCAAGGAAAAGATGGAAAAATGCCGCGGGGAGATCTATGCGCTCTGCCGCGAAATGACGGCGCTCCGCCAAAAGACTGCGGACGGGTTCACCCAAAGGGTGGTGAAAGAACTCAGAACGCTGAATATCCCTTCCGCAAAGTTTGAAACGGAGTTTTCGGACTACACAAGGGAGGACGCCGACAGGGCGACGGCGAACGGACTGGACGAAGTGCGCTTTCTCTTCTCCGCCAACGCGGGCGAACCGCTCAAACCCCTCTCCAAGATCATCAGCGGCGGCGAAATGAGCCGCTTCATGCTCGCCGTCAAAACGCAGCTTTCGGCGGTCAACGGCATCTCCACCTATATCTTCGACGAGATCGACGCGGGCATATCCGGCAAGACCGCCAAGGTCGTCGCCGAAAAATTCGCCATGATCGCGCGAAAGACGCAGATCGTCGCCGTTTCCCACCTCGCGCAGATCGTCTGCATGGCGGACAGGGATTTTCTCATCCGCAAGGAAGAGGAAGGCGGCAAGACGCGCACGCGCATTCTGCAGCTTTCCGATGCGGAGAGGGTCGGGGAATTGGTGCGCCTTTTGGGCGGCGACGCGGACAGCGCTTTTGCCGAAAAGCACGCCGAAGAACTGATAGAGTCTGCCAAAAAGTACAAAAATATACTTTCGCAAAGGGACTGAAATAAGAATAGCCGAAGGAAAGTTTGCGCAAATTAGCTCTTGTTGAGGAGTGATTATGCGCAGACTTTCTTATTTTCTTCTGAGTTGTATCTTCGCCCTGTCTCTGTCCATTACGGCGGCAGGCGGGGGGAGCGTTCCCGCAAACGCACAGGGGCGCATCGTGTATCTGGGCGGGAACGCCGCGGGTTTTCTTTTGAGCATGGGCGGTGTGCAGGTCATCGCCGTCGGCGAAGTCAGGACGGAAAGCGGCGTATGCTCGCCTGCCCGCGACGCGGGGCTGAAAGGCGGCGACCTCATCACCAAAGCCGCGGGCATCAAGATCGAAGACGCGGGAACGCTGAACCAAACGCTCGATGCGGCGGCCGGAAGGGCCATCGAAGTGACTGTGCGGCGGGACGGCGAAGAGATCGGTGTCACTGTTTGCCCCGTCAGAGAAAAGCTGACGGGAAAATATAAGATCGGCGTCCTTATCCGCGATACGCTTTCGGGCATCGGCACGGTCACATACCTTGACAGAGAAAAAGGCAGGTTCGGCGCGCTCGGGCACGGAGTCTGCGACGAAAACAATAACCTTCTGGGCGTAGCGAGCGGCAAGGTGTACGAATGCAGAATCGTTTCCGTGACCAAAGGGGTGCGCGGCAAGGCGGGAGAACTGAAGGGGATATTCGTCGGCGAAAAGGGCGTTGGGACGTCGGACAAGATCAACGCCTGCGGGCTGTACGGCGAACTACGGGAGGACATCGATTATTCGGCATATCGGGCGATAGAGATCGCGTCGCTCTCCGAAGCGCACATGGGGGAAGCCTATATCTGGTCTACGGTGGACGGCATCGCGCCCGCACAATACTCCGTTTCCGTCGTCAAAGTGGACGAAAACAACAAGGAAAACAAGAATTTTGTGCTCAAGATCACGGACAGCGAACTCATCTGCCGCACGGGCGGCATCGTGCAGGGTATGTCGGGCAGCCCCATCGTGCAGGACGGAAAACTCATCGGCGCCGTCACGCACGTCTTTCTGAACGACCCGACCAGGGGATACGGCATCGGCATCGAAAACATGCTGGACAATTAGCCGGTCATCCGATATTCCCGGTGAACAGGACACCGCAAGATCGTTCTTGCGGTGTTTTTATTTTTTGAAATGTACTATGTCAGACATAATACATGAAAAAATGTATAAAATGCCTCAAAAAACCGAATAATCGGGCGAAAAATGAAGAAAACTGAGAGTATGATGAAGAAGTTATTGTTTGCGGGAAGTCTGACCCTGTGCCTTTGTTTTTCTTCGCTTTTTGTCGGACAGACGGCTTTTGCCGCCCAAGCGGAGAGCGAAAACCTCGGGTTGTCCTGTAAATCGGCGTATTGTATGGACGCAAACAGCGCGACGCCCGTCTATGCGATGAACGAAAAGGAGCGGCTGCCGATCGCCAGCATGTGCAAGATCATGACGCTCATTTTGTCCTTCGACGCCGTGGAGAGCGGCAAGATGTCCTACGACACCGTCGTGCCCGTCAGTCAGCACGCGATGTCCATGGGCGGTTCGCAGGTCTACCTCGAGGCGGGCGGGACGTATACCGCCGAACAGCTCATGGAGAGCGTCACCGTCTGCTCGGCAAACGATGCGTGCGTCGCACTCGCCGAATACATCGCGGGGAGCGACGACATTTTCGTGCAGCGCATGAACGAGCGCGCCAAGGGGCTCGGCTGCAACGATACGCTCTTTGCAAATTGCACGGGGCTGCCCAAGGACCCGCAGTATTCCTGCGCTTACGACGTCGCGCTCATGCTGCGCGAGCTGATAAAACACGACAAATATTTTGAATTTTCCAAGATCTGGACGGATGAATTTCAACACCCCGAGGGCAGGACGACGCTGATCACCAATACCAACAAACTGATCCGGCAGTATCAGGGGTGCGACGGCGGCAAGACGGGCTTCACTAACGAAGCGGGTTTCTGTCTCGCCGCGACCGCCAGGCGCGGGGAAACGCGCGCGATTTCCGTCTGCATCGGCTCCGCCGACAGCAAGAGCCGTTTCGCCGCAGTCAGCCGTATGTTCGACTACACGTTTGCCAACTATTCCGACCGTGAAGTGTACCCCGCGGCGCCGCTCGAAGAAAAGCTATGCGTGAAAAACGCAAAGGTGACGGAAATCGCCGTCATACCCGAGAGACCCGTCCGCTATTTTTGCAAAAACGGGGAATCGGGCGCGGAGCTTACGCGCACGGTGGAATTTATGCCCGTCAAGGCGCCCCTGCACAAGGGGGACAAAGTGGGCGAAATGACCGTGTTCAAAGACGGCGCGGAATACGCGAAAGTTTCGCTGCTCGCCTTAGAGGACGCCGAAAAGGCGACGATATGGGACTACTACCGCCGCGCGGCGGAAAACTGGGCGATTTGAAAAGATTTGAAAAAGCGGCGGTCTTGAAAGAAAAAGCGGGTCCGGCCGCTTTTTTTCTTTGCCCATATTTATTTCATTTTTTCTTCTTGCTTTTTTCAAAAAAATATAATATAATGTTTGCATGGAACAGTTCTTATATCTGCTCGCGAGCGCATGCGCCGTCGTCATCATTCTGACCCTGCATGAGTTCGCGCATGCCTTTGCGGCATATAAATGCGGTGACCCCACGGCGAAATATGAGGGGCGGCTGACCCTGAACCCCCTGAAACATTTCGACGTTGCAGGGCTTTTGATGTTCATCCTCGTCGGGTTCGGCTGGGCGAGACCCGTACCCATCAACCCGAACAATTTCCGCCACTACAAGAGCGGACTGTTTATCACGTCCGCCGCGGGCATATTCGTCAATCTCCTGCTCGCATTTCTCTTCTATCCGCTCATACTACAGGTCGTCGGCAATCTCACCGAGCCGAACATTCTCGATATTTTCTTAAACGACTTTATGACGCTCTTCGTCATCTACAACCTGAATTTCTTCGTGTTCAACCTGCTGCCCCTCTATCCCTTGGACGGGTTCCGCATCTGGGACGCCCTGGACAGACGGCGGAGCAAGCCCTTTCTGTTCATCCGGCAGTACGGCTATTATATTCTGCTCGGACTGATTTTTGAGAGTTATCTGTGCCGTCTGTTGGGGCAGGTTTTGCCCGTCCTCGAATATTTCGACATCCTCGGGTATTATCTCGAATTCGTCATCAACGGCATATTCCGGCTTTTCGGCATGTTCTGGGGGCTGTTTATCTGATGAGTAAAGTCACTGCGGAAAATTTTGAATCGAACGTGGACTATACCACCGTCCTCAGCAATTTCGAAGGCCCGCTCGACCTTCTTTTGTACCTCATCCGCTGCAACGAGATCGAGATCAGGGACATCTTCGTGTCGCAGGTCATGGAGCAATTCCTGGCATACATGCGCGGGCTGCCGTACCTCGACGCCGACAAGGCGAGCGAATACCTCGTCATCGCCTCCACCATTCTCTCCATCAAGGCGAAGAGCCTGGTGCCCGACGAGGAGGAAGAGGAATACCTCGACGACGAGGAGGACGAAAGGACGCAGCTCATCCGCGCCCTCGAAGAGTACAAGCTCATCAAGGAAGAAACGGACAAACTCAAAGCCATGGAGACGGTGGGGTACTTCTACAAGGAACCCGACAAGAGTGTGGGACAGGTCAAGATCGTTTACAAGGACTTCAACCTGGACGGGCTCGTGCGCGCCTTCACCGAACTCATGCTCCGCATCGAGGCGGAGAAGCACGACGAAACGGACGTCAAGGAGATCCCGCAGGATACCTTCACCGTCGCCGAAAAGATCGATGCCGTCCGCGCCGTTCTCTCCGAACGCGGGAGCGTGGAATTCGAGGAACTCCTTTCGCGGCGGTACAACAAAGCGGAGGCCATCACCACTTTTCAGGCTCTGTTGGAACTTTTGAAACATCAATACATCTGCGTGCAACAGGAAGAGGTATTCGCGCCCATCCTCATCACGCTGAATCCCGAACGGAACGAGGAAGAAGACTTTGGAGAAATTGACGAATATAATTGAAGCGGTGCTCTTTGCCGCCGGCAACGGCGTACCGTTTTCGCTCATCGCCGAAAAACTGAATGTCACCGCCGCGCAGGTCAAAAAGTGTGCGGAGGCGCTGCAGGAGAAATATGCCGGCGATTGCGGCATACACCTTCTGATCTTCAACAACAAGGCGCAGTTTGCCTCCAATCCCGCTTACAAAGACCAGGTCGCCGACGTTCTGAACTCCATCAAGGAGAAGGAGTTCACCAAGACCATTCTGGAGAGCGCCGCCATCATTGCCTACAAACAGCCCATCACCAAGGGCGAATTGGAGGAGATACGGCGGGTCAATTCTGACTATGCCGTCAAGACGCTGCTCGAACTCAAAATGATCGAGCCGTGCGGCCGGAAGGACGCCATCGGCAAGCCCATTCTCTACTGCACGACGGACAACTTTTTGAAGCGTTTCCATATCTCTTCCCTCGAAGAGTTGCCCGATTACGAATCCCTGATGGCGCAGATCGCCGAACTGAGCGAAAGCACGGAGGACAGTTACCTCTACCGCAAGGACGTATACGAAGGGGAAGGGGGCGAAGACGGCGCGGGAACGGAAGCGCGGGCGGAAACGGCCGCCGCGGAGAGCGCGGACAAAGACGGCGCAGCCAAACCCCACGACGACCTTCCCGATTTTTTGCAGGACTTGGACGCGGAGGACATCATCCGCATCGAATGAACGCCGCATAAAGCCTTGCGGGCTTTCATATACTGAATGACGGCACACAATGTTTCTATTATTACGGTGACAGGGGAGAAAAGATCATGATCTGGACCTATTGGTGGAGTTATATCATCATCGTCCCGGGGCTGCTCCTTGCGATCTTCGCGCAGGCCCTGGTGTCGAGTACGTATAAAAAATATGCCCGCGTGTCTGCAAAATCGGGCTGGACGGCGGAGCATCTTTCCGAAAAACTGCTGCACGACAACGGCTGCATGGTACGCATCGCCGCCATACGTGGCAACCTGACGGACAACTACAACCCGTCGACCAAGGTATTGTCCCTTTCGCAGAGTACTTTCGGCAAAGACGGCATCGCCGCGCTCGGCGTGGCGGCGCACGAAGTGGGGCACGCTGTGCAGGATGCGGAGGACTATCTGCCGCTCCGTCTCCGTTCGGTCATCGTGCCCGTGGTCAATTTCGGTTCGGGACTTGCCATACCGCTCCTGCTCATCGGCATTCTTTTTGAAATTTTCGTGGAAAACCCCATGGTCGGCAATCTCTTCATCACGCTGGCGATCGTGGCGTACAGCCTCGCCACCGTGTTCAGCCTCGTCACGCTGCCCGTGGAATTCAACGCCTCCCGCCGCGCGATGGTTATGCTGGAACAGAGCGGCGCGCTGGACAGGGAAGAACTCAAGGGGGCGCGCAAGGTGCTCACCGCCGCCGCGCTGACCTACGTCGCCAGCCTGCTGGTCTCCATGCTGTACCTTTTGCGCTTCATACTCATCGCCTCGCAATTCAAACGGAAATAAATAATGTAAGGGAAAAGCCCTCCGCCTTGCCGAAAAAGCAAAGCGGAGGGCTTTTTGCCGCGGAACTTACATCCGCACGTCGATCTTTTTGAATTTATCCAGCAATTCTTCCTCTTCGGAAGGAATGTCTTCCGCGCTTTCGATGCGCCGCCGCAGGGAAAGCATCTCCTCGTCCGTCCGCGTGATGATCTCGGCACACTCCCGCAGCTGCTCCACGATCCGCTCCTGTTCGGGGATCTCCTTTTTGTACTTGATCTGGTGTTCCAGGCTCGCCCAAAAATCCATGGCGATGGTGCGGATCTGCACCTCCACGGGAATATTTTTGGTCTGTTCGGAGAAGAACACGGGCACGGACACGATGAGATGCAAACTTCTGTATCCGTTCGGTTTCGGGTTTTTGATGTAGTCCTTCCGGCGGATGAGACGTATGTCGTCCTGGGAGAGAAAGGCTTCGGCGATCTTATATATGTCGTCGATATAGGAGCAGACGACGCGGACGCCCGCCATGTCGAAAATATTCTTTTCCAGATCGTCGAGCGTCGGCGGCAAACCGCGCGCCTGCATTTTTTTCAATACGCTCTCCGTGCTTTTGAGCCGCGCGGAGATCGAACTGATCGGGTTGCGCTTTTCCCGCACGTTGAATTCCGTGTTCAACACCTCGAATTTCGTCCGCACCTCCTTGATCGCGCAGACGTACTGCATCTGTAACTCCTTGTAACGCACCATCGACCACATGATCTTCCTGGTCCTGCCGTACAATTCGTCGCTCACGACGAAGGGGATGCCCGCCGCGGACAAGGCGTTTTCTTTTTCCGTTTGATTTTTTTCGTCTTTCATTTTTTCTCCCTCGTACAAAAGTTTCATCATACTTTGATTATACACCCGCCGCGTCCGCCCGTAACGCTCCGCCGTCTTTTTTCACTTTTTTTCACGATTTTTTCATCTCGTCCTATTGACAAATCCGCCCGAATGGAATATAATAAAACTGAAAATAGTTATTAGTAAGAATTATTAACATTATTGTAATAATTTTTGATGATAAAAGCAGACGGACGTCAACAAAAAAGGTGACAAGGAGGCAGAGATCATGAAACCGAAAAAGGAAAAGAAGCTGAAGTTGCCGGAAACGCTGCCGGCAGATACTGCGGAGGGCGAAAGCCGTTCCTTCGTGGAATTCCGGCACGTGTGCCGCGTCTTTACGATGGGAGCCAACGAGATCCGCGCGGTGGACGATGTGAGTTTCGGCATCGAAGAAGGGGAATTCTGCGTCATCGTCGGGCAGAGCGGCGCGGGCAAGACCACCCTTTTGAACATGCTGGGCGGCATGGACCGCGTGACGGGCGGGGAGATCTATGTCGGCGATCTGCGCGTCAGCGATTTCAACGAAAAACAGCTCACGCTCTACCGCCGCCATTCCGTCGGTTTCGGCTTTCAGTTCTACAACCTGATCCAGAACCTGACGGCACTCGAGAACGTGGAGATCGCCTCGGAGATCTGTGAAAACCCTTTGAACGCCATGCAGACGCTGACGGACGTGGGACTGGAAGAGCGGGCGCAGAACTTTCCCGCGCAGCTTTCGGGCGGCGAGCAGCAGCGCGTCGCCATCGCACGCGCCATCGCCAAAAACCCGCAGATACTCCTCTGCGACGAACCGACGGGCGCGCTCGACTATGAAACGGGCAAGAAGGTGCTGAAACTGCTGCACGACATCTGCCGCGAGATGAAAAAGACGGTCATCGTCATCACGCACAATTCCGCCATCACGCAGATGGCGGACAGGGTCGTCCGCATGAAAAACGGCAAAATTTTGTCCTGCGAAAAGGTAGAAGAGCCGATGGACGTCGAAGCGCTGGAGTGGTAAACGCATAGGCGAAAGGAGGGCGGCATGAAAAAATATACCAAATTTGTATTGAACGATTTTCGCCGCGGGTTCGGACGGTTTCTCGCCATCATGGCGATCATCGCCCTGGGCGTCGGCTTTTTGGTCGGGCTGATGCAGGCGACGCCCGATATGAAGAACACGATGAACGACTATTACCGCGGCAACGCCATGTACGACATCGACATCAAGGGTTCATACGGTCTGACGGAAGAGGACGTTGCGGCGATCGGGGACGTTAAAGACGAGGACGGCGAAGCGGTGACCGACAAGACCATGACGGTCATTCAGACGGACGTTCCCGCGACCGTCGGCGCGGACAACACCGAGATCGTCGCCCGCGTCAACGGGATGAGCGGATTTACGGCGGAAGACGGGATGGCACTCAATTACCTTACCCTCGAAGAGGGGCGTTTCCCCGAAAAAGCCGACGAATGCGTTGTGGAGCGTTCCAACCTGAATTTTGAGGCCGTTGCCGTCGGCGACACCGTTACACTGCGCGCGGCGGAAGGAATGTACGGCGACGTCTATGCGGAAGAGAGTTTCACCGTGGTCGGCATCGTTTCCGATCCCGCCTATTACTATCGGAACGGGCGGGAAGTGAGTTCGATCGGCAACGGCGTGGTCGGCACGGTGATCTACGTCCCGCGCACGGCATATACTGTCGCCTTTGCCGATGAGAACGACACGGTCGGGTATCTCACGGGCGGCACGACGGTCTTTGAACTGGGCACTACTTCGCTCGGGCTGTTCGACGCTCTGCATGCGATGAGTGTGGACATTGCCTATACCGACTGCTTCCTCACCGTTTCCGGTTCGGATAACTACCAGATTTTCGACGGCGGCTACAAGGATCGCCTGGAAGAGGCTGCCGGCGTCTACGAAGGGTTGGCGGCGTCGGACGACGTTTCCAACGCCGATATAGAGGAGATCATGGAGAACTTCGGCTCAATGATGGGGGATGTCTCCCTGCCGGATGCTTCGTGGTACGTTCTTGACACGGTAAGTTCCAACGTCAGTTTCGTCAGTTTCAACATGAATGTGGATAAGGTGTCGGACATCGCCGCCATCTTTCCCATATTCTTCATTCTGGTCGCCGCATTGGTCGCCATGACCTCCATGACCCGCATGGTCGAAGAAGACCGCTCGGAGATCGGCACTCTGAAAGCCCTCGGGTACGGCAACGGCAAGATCGCCGCGAAATATCTCATCTATTGCCTGCTGGCTGGCATCATCGGCGGCGTGGTGGGGCTCTTATGCGGGTTTGCGCTGCTGCCTTCTATTATTTGGAGCGCTTACGGTTCGCAATATTATCTTCCGATGCTCCAACTCGGAATCAGTCCTGCTTTCGTTGCAATCGTTCTCGTTTGTTTGATCATCCTGACTGCAGCCGTAACGATGTATGCCTGTTGGTCCTCGCTCAAAGAGCGCCCCTCTCTCCTAATGCAGCAGAAAGCGCCAAAACAGGGCAAACGCATCTTGCTCGAACGGGTGGGATTTCTCTGGAAGCCGCTCAAATTCAAGTACAAAGCGACCCTGCGCAATATTTTCCGATACAAAAAGAACATGTTTATGACCATCATTTCCGTCATGGGCTGCACGGCGTTGATTTTGGCAGGATTTGGAGTATATGATTCCATCAACGTCGTGAACGACGTGCAGTACACCGAACTCATCCGATATGACGTGGAGATCGCTTACAATTCCGCGGCGGAAACGGGCAGTCTGGACGAATTTTTGACGGGAAAGGAATTCGTTTCGCTCTATACCGAAAACATGAGTGTCATCGTCGAGGCAGAGGACGGCGGTACGGCGCGGGAAAGCATCGAAATGTTTGTTGCGGAAAACAGAGCGGCGCTCGATAAAGCCGTATCCGTCCGAGAGAGAAGGAGCGGCGACGACATCGAACTCACGGGCGGCGGAATAGCCCTGCCCGAAAACATTGCCGAGGTGTACGGCATCAAAGCAGGCGACACAGTCACCCTGCGCGCGGCGGACGGCGCCGAAAAGCAGACGGAGGTCATCGGCATATTCGAAAATTACATCGAAAGCCGCGCCTACATGAGCCGCGCCGCCTATGAATCGCTGTTCGGTTTCGTTCCCGAGGACAATGTGCTGTTCGTCTGCATGGACCTTGAAGGCGTGGACGAAGACGCGCTGTCGCGCAGTCTGCTGTCCGATCCGAATGTGACGGGCATCGCTTTCACCGAGGACGACAAGGACGTGTACAGCGGTTTGTCGCAGACCATGGGTTACGTCATCGCCGTACTCATCGTCAGCGCGGGCGCGCTGGCTGCCATCGTGCTCTATAATCTGACGAACATCAATATCGACGAACGGCAGCGGGAGATCGCCACCTTAAAGGTGCTCGGCTACACCCGCGCGGAAGTGGCGGGCTACGTCTACCGCGAGAGCGCCGTGCTGACCGTTGTCGGCAGCCTGTTGGGGCTGCTGCTCGGCTGGCTGTTGCATGCCTTCTTCATCGTGCCGCGCATCGACAGCGTCGCGCTGCTGCTCGGGCGCACCATCTCGGTGTGGAGTTATCTGTACGCCTTCGGGTTGACCATTCTCTTCGCCGCCATCGTATACGCCTTCATGCTCATCAAACTCAACAAGATCAATCCCGCCGATTCGCTCAAATCCAACGAGTGATGCGGGTATACCGGGGATCGTGACAGAGGAGGAAATCATGGATCAAAAAGCTTTACGGACAAAATTGATGGACTGTTTTCAGCGACTCTCGAAGAGTAAGCCGATGGCGGCGCTGCGCAAGTTTTCCGAAGGGGAACTTGCCGTGCTGCAATTCATCGGCGGAGAACATGCGGGGATCAATCCTTCCAAAATCAGCGAATCCATGTCGCTCAGCCGCTCCCGCGTGGCAAGCATCCTGGGCGTATTGCGCAAAAAGGGATTCGTCTCCATGGAGATCGCCGCGGACGACCGTAGGAAAATGACCGTATTCATCACCCCCGCGGGCAAAAAATTTCTGGACGACCGCTATGGGGAACTCCTGTGCCTGTTCGACGGATTCATCGCCGCCGCAGGCGCAAAAGAGGCGGAAGACCTTGCGGCCACCCTGGAAAACGCGCTGCCCGCAGCCGACGAAAACGCCTGAGTTTTCGCTCGCTCTCCGACCGATAACATTTTTTCATCCCTTCCGATGCAGAGGGGATGATTTTTTTGCATCCCGGCGGCGTATATTTTCACAACGGTTGCGAAAAATAACGGTATGGAAAACGCTTATGTGTACGGCGCATTTGCGGGCGCGGTGCTGCTGCTCTTTCCGGTTTTTCTGAGTTTAGACGCCTATACGGACATTCCGAAAAATAAAATTTTCTTTTCGGTGCACGCGTTCGGGGTACTCAAAGTCATCGGCGGATATATCGTACTGCACAGGGGCGGGCTTGCCGTCCACCTCAGCCGTAAAAAGGCTGTCTTCGTGCCGTATGCCGATATGCAGAACGAGCGGAAGAAGTTTGAGATCACGGCGGGTTTTCAGCTGTATACCCTGCGGACGTCTGTGGAGATCGGGGACCAAACGCTGCCCGCGGCGGCTTTTTGGACTGCCGCTTTTCTGCAAATATGCTCGCGCACCGTTCTCCCCGTGTTCCGGAAGGGCAAAAAATTCCTGTGCCTGCAGAACGGAGTGCTCCTGCGCCACGGCGGGGATGCCGCCCTGGTCACGGCACACCTCGTCACCGTGTTCAACCAACTGACCGTACTCATCGCGTTTGCCAAAATCATATTGGAGGCAATCATCAATCTATGGCAGAAAAAGAAAAGGAAAAACATAAGACGCTCGAAAGCCTGATCGGACTGTCCGTACAATCGCTCTCCGAACTCGTCGACGTGGACACCGTCATCGGCAAACCCGTCTTTTCGGCGAGCGGCAGCCAGATCATTCCCTTTACCAAAGTGACCGTCGGCTATCTTTCGGGCGGAGGGGAGTACGGCGACGCCAAAGTCATCCAGGCGGACGGGCGTTCGTTCGCGGGCGGCGCGGGCAGCCTGGTCACTATGAAGCCCTGCGGTTTTCTCATTGACGACGGCAAGTGCTGCCGTCTCGTCAAACTCACCGACGATCCCCTGGAAAATCTCCTGGAAAAGGCGGAAGACGTCCTCGCCCGGTTTTCGGCGGACAAGGACGACAAAGAAAAGGCATGAAAACGCGCTTTCCCGCCCGCACGGCAACCGCCTGCGCGGTGCTTCTCTGTCTGTTTTTCCCGCTCTTCGCGGCACTTCTCGGCGGCGACGCTATCTCCGCCGCTGCGGCGACCGTTTCGGCGGGGGAAGCGGTAATGGAAGTGTATTCGGGGCGGGTGCTCTTTGAAAACAACGGCGGCAAACGCCTGCCCATGGCAAGTACGACCAAGATCCTGACCGCCGCCATCGTCGTCGAGGACTGCGATTTGGATGAAAAAGTCACCGTGCCGCGGGAGGGTGCGGGCGTAGAAGGCTCGTCCGTCTACCTGAAGGCGGGCGAAGAATATACCGTCCGTCAACTCCTGTACGGACTGATGCTCCGTTCGGGCAACGACTGCGCCGTCACACTCGCCCTGCACCACAGCGGCAGCGTGGAGGCGTTTGCTGTCGAGATGAACCGCCGCGCGGCAAGCTGGGGGGCGGAAAACAGCCATTTCACCAATCCGCACGGCTTGCCCGACGAGGCGCACTATACCACTGCGCTCGACCTCGCCCGCATCGCCTGTCACGCCATGCAAAATCCGACGTTCCGCACCATCGTGTCCACGAAATATTTCGGAGAAAACGCCTGGGCGAACAAAAACAAAATGCTCTTCTCCTACGAAGGCGCGAACGGCGTCAAGACGGGCTTTACCAAACGGGCGGGGCGGTGTCTGGTGACGGGCGCGAAACGGGGAAACATGCAGCTCGTGTCCGTCGTTCTGAACTCGCCCGAGATGTACGAGCGGAGCGCCGAACTTTTGGACGCCGCCTTCCGCAAATACACCCTTCTCCGGCTCTATGCTCCCGAAACGGAATTTGCCGCGCCCGACGAGAAACGCTTCGCCGGGGCGGAAAGGTGAAAATCAGGGGAAATTTTCCGTTTTTATCGGCAAATCGGTTGATTTTCGGCGCAAAATCGTGTACTATTAAGTCATAGAAAAGAATGATCGGACGGCCCGAAAGAGCGCGTCCGCAAATTCCGACTATAATACACATTTTGCGAGATTTACGAGGCTATGAGGATCAACAAATTTATGGCAGAAAACGGTGTGGCAAGCCGCCGCGCAAGCGACAAACTCATCGAAGAGGGCGCCGTGGAAATCAACGGCAGGCTCGCCAAGCTCGGCGACAATGTCGAGCCCGAGGACGTCGTGCGCGTTAACGGCAACATCGTCGGCAGGCGCACCAAGACGGAATACTTCGCCATGAACAAGCCCAAGGGGTATCTCTGCACCGTTTCGGACGACCGGGGCAGAAAGACGGTCATGGATCTTCTGCCGCCCGGTACGGGGCGCGTGTTTCCCGTCGGCAGGCTGGACTATGACACCGAAGGGCTGTTGCTTCTGACCAACGACGGCGACCTTGCGTACCGCCTGACCAACCCCGCCAACGAGATACCGAAAACGTATGTCGCCAAAGTCGAAGGGGTCGTCACCGAACCGATGCTCAACCGCATCCGTCCCGGCATCGAGATCGAACAGGGCGTCGTGACCAAAAAATGTAAGATGAAAATTCTGGAAACGAATAAAAAATACACACGCGTGCAGATCGTGCTGACCGAGGGGAAGAACCGCGAGATCAGAAAGATGTTCGAGGCGATCGGCAAAAACGTGGCGTTTCTGAAACGCACCAAGATCGGGGAACTCACGCTGCGCGGGCTGGACAGAGGGGCGGTGCGCAAACTCAGCCCCGAAGAGATCGCCTATCTTACCCAACTGTAATATAAGAAAACTAACGAAAAACGGACGGTTTTGCCGTCCGTTTTGCTTTGCATAATTTTTCCCGCCTTACATTGTTCGATCGCCCCGAAATCGGCTCAAAGATTTCTTACAAGCCCGATAACTTTGCCCAAAATGACCACGTCGTCCAACACATAGTCGCTCAAGCGGGGATTTTCAGGATGCAGGACGATCTTGCCGTCCCGCTTATAGAACCGCTTGACGGTGGAGGAGTCCTCGATGAGCGCGACGACGATTTCGCCGTTTTCCGCCGTAGGCTGTTGCCGCACGATGATCTTGTCGCCGTCGAAAATGCCCGCGCCGATCATGCTGTCGCCCTGTACGCGGAGCATGAAAATCCCGTCGCCCTTGAACTCGTCGGCGGGGAGAGCATAGTACCCCTCATAGTTTTCAGTCGCGAGAATGGGCGTACCGGCAGTGACCGTGCCGAGGAGAGGGACGGTCCGAAGATTGCGCTGCAGGCTGACGGCGCGCTTTTTGTTGTCCGTCTTTTGCAGCATGCCGTTCGCACGCAGGCGGTCGATGTAGTTATAGGCGGTGGCGGTAGACTTGAACCCCATTTCCTTGCAGATCTCTCTGACGGAAGGGGCATATCCGTTTTCGTCGCAGAACCGCTCTATGAAGCGCAGCACCTCGTCCAGCTGTTCCTGTTTGATCATATTTCACCTCTTACGATTATTATAACATAAATATTTTGACATTGCAAACATTTGTTTATACATTTTGCTTGAAATTTATATTTTTTTGTAGTATACTTATGGCAGACTACGGAAGTGAGGTGAGAAATATGCGGATCGGCGAAATGTGTGAGCTCTACGATCGCCCGTGCATCGGGTGCGGCGAATGCGAACGGTGCGATCTGGATCCCGAAAAGATCTGCGATAACTGCGGCAAGTGCCTGGACGTAAAAGATTTTGTGAGCATCAAGATCGACAAGGTGTATGCGTCGGACGAGGAATACGAGAAAGACAGAAAATAAGAAAAAACAAACGAAAAGACGAACCGGAAAAAGCGGCTCGTCTTTTTTTTATACTTTCGTATTATTTTTTTTTCGATTTATCCGAAAGCGGAAGGGGATCGGCCGATAAAAAGGGCTTGCAGGCGGCGTAGCATTCTTCGGGGATGACGGCGGAAATTTTTAACCCGTCGTCCGTGTATTCCACCTGCTTTTCGGCGATGCGGCGGCGTATTTTGCCGTATTCGTCCGCCCGCGCATAGGGCACGAACAGTTCGACAGGGCGCAGTTTGTCCGAAAAACAGCCAAAAATGCGCCGTTTGAGTTCGTCTATGCCCTCGCCCGTCTTTGCAGAAACGCAGACGCAGTCTTTTGGAAAAAGTTCCCGATCCACGGCTTTGTCGCACTTGTTCATGACGACGAGATAGGGGGAGTGGAAATCGAGGTCTTTCAGGGTGTCCAGCGTGGTTTTCAATTGCATTTCATAGTCGTCCGACGCGTCGCACACGATGAGCGCCAGGTCACAGTTCACGGCGCTTTCCAGCGTGGAGCGGAAGGCGTCCACGAGGTGGTGGGGCAGTTCGCGTAAAAAGCCGACGGTGTCCGTCAGGATGAAGTCGACGCCCTCGATGCGAAAGAGCCGCGACGTCGTGTCCAGCGTGGCGAAGAGCTGATCCTGTACATACACGCCCGCATCCGTCAGAAGATTCATCAGGGTGGATTTCCCCGTGTTGGTGTAGCCGACTAGGGCGATCGTCCGCGCGCTGTTTTTCTGCCGCCGCGCCGTCTGTCCCGCGCGGCGGCGCTTCATCTCCTCGACTTTGCCGCTCAAAAAACGGATGCGGCCGCGGATCAGACGGCGGTCCGTTTCAAGCTGCGTTTCGCCCGGTCCCCGCGTACCGATGCCGCCGCCGAGGCGGGAGAGTTTGGCGCCTTCGCCCTTGAGCCGCGGGTAGATATACCGAAGCTGCGCCAGTTCGACCTGCAGTTTGCCCTCGCCCGACAGAGCGTTCCTAGCAAAGATATCCAAGATCAGCGTCGTGCGGTCGATGACTTTCCGGTCCAACAGCGCGGCGGAGATGTTCAGCGTCTGCGAAGGGGAGAGTTCGCCGTTGAAGAGCACGGTGATGTTTTCCAACCCCTCGAGCATGACGTTGACTTCCGCCAGCTTGCCCGCGCCGACGAACGTGGCGGGGTTGATCTCGCGGATATGCTGGTAGACCGTTCCGGCATAGGCGCCGCCCGCGCTCTCGATGAGCGACACGGCTTCCCTGTGCAGCGCGGCATACTGCCCGTCGAATACGGGCTGGATGATGAAGATGTTTTCCGTTTCCTTTTCCACGGAAGAATTTTGTTTATGGTAGGGCATCAGTCGTCATTGTCCGGTCTTAATTTTACTTTATCCGCCACGCGCTTACGGTTCTCCTCGGTGATGGCGGCATAGTGCTTGCGGGTGGTGTTCACGTCCTTATGCCCCAAAACGTCGGCTACGATGTAGATGTCGCCCGTCTCTTGATAGAGCATGGTGCCGTAGGTCGAACGCAGTTTGTGCGGCGTTATCTTTTTGAGGGGAGAAACGATCTTCGCATATTTTTTGACCAGGTTTTCGATGGCGCGCACCGTCATGCGACGATATTGCAGGGATAAAAAGAGGGCATTTTCGCCTTGGGGGACCTTGGGATCCTCGGCTTTTTCCTCCATATAACATTTAAGTGCAATCGCAACCTCGTCGGAAAAATAGAGGATGGCTTTGTTCCCGCCCTTGCGCTGTACGACGAAGGAATTGTTGGAAAAATCGATGGAATCGTTGTTCAGCCCGACCAATTCGCTGATACGGATGCCCGTGCCCAAAAAGAGGGTCAGAATGGCGGTATCGCGCGCCCTGGTGCGTTCGTGATAGCCTTCGGCGTGTTTGGAGAGCCCTTGACCCGAGTCGGCTCTTTCGAGAATTTCGGAAACTTCGTCGGACTCCAGACGAATGATCTCCTTTTCATGCAGCTTCGGCGTTTCGACCTTGGCGGCGTTGTTCACTTCGATCATGCCGCGGTTGAAAAAATACTTGAACATGGCACGGACGGCGGAGAGTTTGCGCGCCTTGGCGCGTTCATTGCAGCGCAGGTCTTTGCCGTTGAAGGTGTAGAGGGAGAGGCGGGAGAGGAAAATTTCTATGTCCGTTTCCGTCACGGCTCCCAGGTCATCCAACGTCAGATCGAGCACATCCTTGCGGCGGTATCTGGTCTTTACGAGGAAATCGAAAAAGATGCGCAGGTCGTAGGCGTATTTCAAACGCGTTTCCACGGACGTGCGCTGTTCGATCCCGCGGAAATAATCTTCCGCGAAAGGGGGCAATTCTTCCAGAAGCGCATATATGCGGTTGAGATTTTTTTTATCCCGCTCGAGATAATAATCTTTTGTTTTCGCCATAATTCACCAAATAGCTCATAATAGCTCATAGATCTTTCTCTTGTAATACCGGCAAAAGAATACAAGCAAAAAATATAATTTGAACGACAAAGTTTTGAGATGGGGCACAGACTTAACTATTCGTAAAATGCAGCATTGTGAATTCTCCCGCGCAAATTGCGATTTAGGATAGAACTATTATAGCACGGCGGGGGAAAAATAGCAATCGTTTTGAAAAAACAAGCAAAACGAGGAGGAGAACATGAAAGCAAAGAAGCCGGACGAAGAAAAGCGGGACAAGCTGGGATTTACTTTTGAAGAGTACTATGCCATGCAAGAGTTGGCGGACTTGGACAAAGCAAACGCCGCGGAAGGGGCGGAAAATGGTTGGTTTGTGAGCAAGGAGCAAATAGACTTGATCAACGCGCCGGAAAATCCGTTTCATTCGATAGCGGTACTTTGCTTTTTTGACGCAAACCAAACGAGATTGAAAAGGCTTGCATGTGCATTTTTGCGTTGGCGGCAGGAATTGTGTGTGATCGTAGACGCAGAAGATCTATTTCATCAAGCATATTGCGATATGCTGTGCGGGTACTTGAAACTGCCGCATGACACGAAGGGAATAAGCCATGCCCTTTGCCGTTGCTATGACTATGCGGCGGTTGGCGGTCTGGAAGGGGTGGCATAATGTCGAAGCGAGACGAATTGCGGACAATCAAGCGGAGTTTTTCGGGAGACCGTCAGACAAGCCCGCGCCACAGAAGCGGAGACGCGGAAGGAACGGGCGCGCCGCTGTGGGACTTTGTGATCCAGGTGCAGAGCGCGGAAGAGGACATTATAGCAGCAGAAGAAGCGGCGGAACGCCGGGAAAAGCAAAAACTCGGCGTGAAACTCTTGCGGATATACTTTCAAAAAGTCTTTGATGCGCAAGAGCGTAATTTTATTCGAGCTGTACTAATTACCGGAAAAAATCAGAGAATAAGAGATATACAAAAAAACCTCGGATACAAATTCCATGAGGGTGCGGCGGTACGGCTTTTAATACTTGGGAAGTGGGAAAGAACGGGCGAAAAGGTGCTTGCAGCGTTGCGTTCGTTCGGCTTTGGCTCTTGGCGGTATTTGGACTTTTTGCCGGTATTGAGAAAAGCGGAAGATATACGAAAGAGCAGTAAAAGACTGTATGAGTTGCACCGTGAAGAGCGAAAAAAACAGAAACGGGAACACAGAGCGAAACACAGAGAGGAGATAAATACATACCAGATAGAATGGTACAAAGCGCACAGGGAAGAATACAGGGCAAAGATGCGTGCATGTTATGCGGCGCACCGTGAAGAGCGTAAGGCGAAAGTCAAGGAGTATAGAGAACTAAATAGGGAAAAATGTAGAGAGACAGTTAGGAAATCGTGTGCTAAATATCGGGAAGAGTATAACGCGAAAAAGCGGGAATACAGAGTAGCCCACCGCGAAGAGATCAACGCGAAAAACCGGCAATACAGAGAGGCCCACCGCGATGAGGTCAACGCAAAAAAACGGCAATACAGAACGGCCAACCGCGAGAAAGT
>JAGHJP010000008.1 GCA_017886575.1 Clostridia bacterium | reverse complement strand
GTATAACGGGAACACTTATTTCTATCGCAAGGATGCGCAAGGGAATATCATGGCCCTGCTTGACAGCAACGGCGCGGTTGTGGTAGAATATAAGTACGATGCGTGGGGCAACCATGAAGCGGAAGTTGCAAATGAAGCATTCGTAGCTCTGGCAGAAATTAACCCTTATCGTTACCGCGGATATTATTTTGACGAAGAAACCGGGCTGTACTATTTGCAGACGCGCTACTATGACCCCGAAACCGGACGCTTTATCTCCCGCGATTCAATTGAATACGCCGCCCCCGAAACCATCAACGGGCTGAATTTGTGCGCCTATTGCGGGAATAATCCCGTGATGAACGTGGATCCGACGGGAACGGTTGTTATTGGATTATTGGTTTTGGGCACGGCTGTAGGTGGAGTTGTTGGTGGGGTTGCCTCTTATAATAGTGGTAAGCGTGGTTGGGCTGTTGTTGGAGATGTAATTTTAGGAATGGCATTGGGGCTTGCAGCGGCCGGAGCTATTGTGGCGACAATTGCAGTTGCGGTAGGTGCCGTTGCTGGTATTACCACTATGATACTTGGGCTATCGGTAAAGACGGCTTTTGCAATTGGAGCGCTTGCATTTGACTTTACAGCATTTGTTGTCATGCCTCTTTATGGAATTGATATGCAGGGGATTGAATTTGAGATGCCGCAAACTCCTAATACAGATTCTCCTCAAACATCGGGAAGAAATTTGCAAAGCACAAAAAGAATATCCAGCAGCGTTTTTCAAGGGGGATTGAAAATAAATTCTTTGGTTAGAAATCTTTTATTAAGTTTTATGGAGATAGTTTATGATAGAATTTAAAGGGGAAATCACAGGTAACTGTAAGCAATATATAATGAAACGAGAGACAGTTATTTCTTGTTTCGGTTTTATAGTAGGGGCGGTTGTGATTAGTATTCCGATCATCATATTATCGATTACGTGTAATGCTTATATCTGGCTTATGATGTTGTTGCCCGCTGCAACGGTTATCGCCGGCTTTATTCCTTTCTTTTTAAAGGATTATGGACTTTCAAAGGTAAAGTTGCTTTTTCCGACGACAATATCTATTGATGACGAAGGAGAAATGACCTGCGAAAATGAGGAGTTTCATGAATACAGACATATTTCACAGGTTAAAAAGGTTTTTGACATGGGAGAATGGTATGCTATATACTTTTATTGGCCTCATAGAACTATCAGGTATGTTTGTCAGAAGGATTTGCTTTGTCAAGGTACATTAGAAGAATTTGAAAAATTATTTCAAGAAAAACTCGTTGTAAAAAAATAATTTTTAAGAAGAAGCGGAGGGGTTAGGCCTTCCGTTTTTTCTTTATGAGAGAATATCTTTCAAACTAAACGTAATGAATAGGGTTTAACAAGAAATCACTTTATAAAAGTTCCATATTCATCCCGTTTTTGCGTCATCCAAGAAGTGGGTTTGGGACGTTTGACGCGAGGGGTTTCGGCGCAAATTCCCGCAATACCGTTCAAAAAAAGATAAAGGGACCGTGTGTTCAAACACTGTCCCTCTTGGCGCAGAGAAGAGGATTTGAACCTCCGTAGCCTTTAAGAGGCTAACACGATTTCGAGTCGTGCGCGTTCGACCGCTCCGCCATCTCTGCATACCCTTTCTATTATATACATTTTTCGGAAAAAAGCAAGTTTATTTGCCGCATATTTTTGATTTTATTTTTTCTGTATGCTATAATATAGAAAAACGGGAAGGAAAAAGGGGATGCCATGAAGAGCAAATACCCGTTCGTGCTGGTGCACGGCGTTGCGCTGAAAGATTTCCTGCTGTTTAAGGCCTTCGGCCGCATTGAGAAGATGCTGGAAGACGAGGGTTACCGCGTGCGCACGGCAAAGACGGACGCCTTCGGGACGATCGAGAACAATGCGGCGCAGCTCAAAGAGGATATTCAGGCGTTTCTCCGCAAAACGTGCGCGGAAAAAGTCAATATCATCGCTCATTCCAAAGGCGGGCTGGACGCAAGATATATGATAGAGCATCTGGGCATGGAGGATGCCGTTGCCTCGCTGACCACGCTGTGCACGCCGCACAGGGGCGCCGCGCTTGCCTCGCGCATCCTGCACCTGCCGGGCTTTGTCCTGCGCATTCTCGATTGCCTCATCAACCTCGTCTACCGCATCGGCGGCGATAAGAGACCCGCCGCGCTTGCCGTGTGCAGGCAGTTGCAGGCGGTGCCGGAGGATAAGACGGTCGTTTTGCACGTTTCCGACAAGGTATACTGCCAGAGTTATTCCGCCGTGCTCGAAAAAAAGCGGCTGGATTTCGTTATGGACGTGCCTTTGATGTACTTCAAGACCTTTGAAAACGGTCCTTCGGACGGCATGGTGTCCGTTGAATCGGCAAAGTACGGCAATTACCGCGGGGAATGTATGGAGGAATCCGTTTCCCATTCCGAGATCGTCGATTTCGGCACGAAAAAGAAGAAAAAGGAAAAGGTTTTTCTCTTTTATAAGCGGCTCTGCGCCGAACTTGCCGAAGATGGGTTTTAAGGAAACAGATGCCACCCATGCCGGGATATAACGGGGTTTACATATTTTGAAAGGAGAGGAGATGTCGACATACACGCTGATCACGGGCGCGACGGGCGGTTTGGGCAAAGCCTACTGCCGTGCCTGCGCCGAACGGGGAGAGAACCTCTTTTTGACCGCGCGGGACGGGGAAAGGCTCGCCGCGCTTACCGCGTCGCTGAGGACGGCTTACGCCGTGGACGTGCGCTATTTTCCCTGCATGCTGCAGGACGAGCGTGCGCGGGAGGAACTTTTTAACGCGATCCGCGGAGAGGGCTTGCTCTTTTCCCGCCTCATCAACGTGGCGGGGGCGGATATCCAGAAGGCGTTTTCCGAATATACCCAGGAAAAGATAGTCTTGCAGACGCGCGTCAATTTCGAGGCGGCGGTATCGCTCGCCCGCTTTGTCCTGGACGTCCGCGCTCCCGCGTTGGAGATCCTGACGGTGTCCAGCGTGTCGGGAATCTACCCCATGCCTTACTTTGCGCTGTACAGCGCGACCAAGAAGGCGCTCGAACAGTTTTTCTCCGCTCTGCGCGTCGAGCTGAAAGACAAGAACGTGAAGGTGACCACGGTATTGCCGGGGGGCATGCCCACGAGAAAGGACATTTGCGAGCAGATAGAGGGGCAGGGGATATGGGGGAAGATCGCGACAAAAAGTCCGTCGTTCGTGGCGGAAAGATCTTTGCGCGCCGCGGCGAAAAACAAGCGCGTATACATTCCGGGGCTCGCCAACAAACTGATGGCGTTTTTCACCGCGCCCCTCCCGCTCTCCTGGAAAATGAAGTTCATCGCCGCGCGCTGGAGCAAGATATCCAAAGACGCCTTCTGAAAAAACGCCCGTGTTTCCGCCGCTGCGCCGAAAAAGCGTTGACAGGACGCGGGAAATCGGATATAATTGTCAAGTATGCGCTATGCGGCTGTGTGCCGCGGTCTGCCCGTCGGGCGGTCAAGGGGACGGTCGTCCTTTTTTACCCGAAGCGGGCGGATTTTTTATGAAAAATTTCGGAACAGAGGAAGAGTGAGCAATGAATGGTTTTATGCTTTTGGCGGAAAGCGTCACGTTTGACGGAGTGATCGAGGCGATAGACGATTTTTTATGGGGCTGGCCGCTCATCATCTTCATTCTTGCCGCGGGCGTGTTTTTAAGCTGCCGTCTTCTCTTCGTGCAGATCCGCAAGCTGCCGAAGGCGTTCAAGTACATGTTCCGGAACGAGAAGGGCGGCGAAGGGCAGATGTCGGCGTTTTCGGCGCTTTGCACCGCGCTTTCGGCGACCATCGGCACGGGCAACATCGTCGGCGTGGCGACCGCCATCTGCGCGGGCGGTCCCGGGGCGCTCTTCTGGATGATCGTCGCCGCCTTCCTCGGCATGGCGACCAAGTTTGCCGAGTGCATGCTCGCCGTCAAATACCGCACGGTGGATAAAGACGGGCATGTCCTCGGCGGCCCTTTCCAATATATAGAACACGGTATGAAGGAGAAGTTCGGGCTGAACTTCAAATGGCTCGCCGTCATCTTCGCGGTGTTCGGCATCTGCGTGGGGCTCTTCGGCATCGGCACCTTTTCGCAGATCAATTCCATCACCGCCGCCGTCGAAAACGTCTTTTCGGGCGTGGAAGGGGTGCCCGTCATTCCCGAAGAAATTCCCTTCTTCGGCGGCACGTCCCTCGTCGTCGTCATCACGGGCGTCATCCTGACCGTCCTCGTCGGCGTGGTCATTCTGGGCGGCGTCAAGCGCATTTCCTCGGTCGCGACCCTCGTCGTGCCCTTTATGGCGATCCTGTACGTCCTCGTGTGTCTGGTGATCTTGTTCACCAACATCACCGCCGTTCCGCAGGCGATCGCCGACATCGTCATTTCGGCTTTTAATCCGCAGGCGATCGCGGGCGGCGTCGCGGGCACGCTCATCGTCGCCATGCAGAACGGCATTGCGCGCGGCATTTTCTCCAACGAAGCGGGGCTTGGCTCCGCGCCCATCGCCGCAGCGCACGCGCAAACCAAGGAACCCGTCCGCCAGGGACTGGTATCCATGCTCGGCACGTTTATCGACACAATCATCATCTGCACCATGACGGGGCTGACCATCGTCATTACGGGCGCGTGGAAGAGCGGCTTGGAGGGCGTGGACGTCACCATTCTGGCGTTCTCCGACGGCCTGCCCGAAGCGATCTCCGCCGCCGCGCCCGTCCTTCTCTCCGTCTGCCTCATCTTCTTCGCCTATACCACCATTATCGGCTGGGACTTTTACAGCGAAAGCTGCCTCGAATATATCGTCGGTAGAAAAAAGGTAGCCATTCTCATCTTCCGCTGGCTGTATCTCGTCGCCGTGTTCATCGGCCCGTACATGACGGTCAGCGCGGTGTGGAACATCGCCGATATCTTCAACGGCCTCATGGCGGTGCCCAACCTCATCGGCGTGGTCGCCCTCTCGGGCGTCGTCGTCAAGGACACCAAGGACTATTTCCGCCGCTTGAAGCGCGTCAAAGAGATGGGCGGCGACGAGGACGACCTGTCCGCTTACGACGAGTCCCCGGGGGAAGCGGAAGGGGAGAGCGGCGATATTTTTCCTTCCTCCGATTTCCCCGAAAATACAGGCATGCCCCACTCCTCGGAGGCGGAAGCGGAAAATGCGGCAGGGGCGTGTGCGGCGGGAGAAACGTAAAAATATGCAGACGTGTCCGCGCAGTGATCGCCGTGCGGGCGGAAAAAGAAAATCGCCGCGGGGAGATCTTTTTTCCCTCCGCCCGTTGACGGGCGCGGCGGTTTGTGCTATAATCGGTAAAAAAATATAATAGGGATAAACCGGGGAGGACGATATGAGCAGAGCGGACGATATTTTTGCGGCAAACATGCGGGACATTTTGGAGAACGGCGTTTGGGACACCAACGCCGAGGTGCGCCCCCGCTGGGCGGACGGCACGCCCGCGCACACCGTCAAAAAATTCTGCATCGTCAACCGCTACGATCTGCGGGAAGAATTTCCCATTCTCACCATGCGCCGCACGGCGTTCAAGTCCTGCGTGGACGAAATTTTATGGATATGGCAGAAGAAGAGCAACAACATCCGCGATCTGCACTCCCACATCTGGGACAGCTGGGCGGACGAAAGCGGCTCCATCGGCAAGGCGTACGGCTATCAGCTCGCCAAAAAGTCGGTCTATAAAGAGGGGGAGTTCGACCAGGTGGACCGGGTGCTCTTCGACCTGAAGCACAACCCCGCTTCCCGCCGCATCCTCACCAACATGTCCAACTTTGAAGACCTGCACGAAATGCACCTCTACCCCTGCGCCTATTCCATGACCTTCAACGTGTCGGGCAACGTGCTGAACGGCATTCTGCACCAGCGTTCCAACGACATGCTCACGGCGAACAATTGGAACGTGGTGCAATACAGCGTGCTCCTTCTGATGTTCGCGCAGGTCAGCGGCCTGCAGGCGGGCGAATTGGTGCACGTCATCGCCGACGCGCACATTTACGACCGGCATATCCCCATCGTGGAAAAGATCTTGCAAAAGCCGCGCCATCCCGCGCCGAAATTGGTCATGGATACCTCGATCGACGATTTTTACAAGTTTACGACGGACAGTTTTTCCTTGGAGGGCTACGAATGGGAACCTCTCGACGAGAAGATCCCCGTGGCGATATAAAGTATGATGAAAGCCATTTTATGCGCCGACCGCGAATGGGGCATCGGCAAGGACAACAAATTGCTCTTTTCCCTGCCGACGGACATGAAATTCTTCCGGCAGACCACGCAGGGCGGCGTGGTGGTCATGGGTAAAAATACGCTCCTTTCTTTTCCGAATGCCAAGCCGCTGAAAAACCGCGTGAACATCGTGCTCTCGGCTTCGCTCGAACGTGCGGACTGCACCGTCGTGCGCTCTTTGGACGAACTGAAAGGGGCGCTTGCCAAATATCCCGCTCTCCCCGTATGGGTCCTCGGCGGCGGAAAAGTGTACCGCCTGCTGCTGCCCTATTGCGCCGAAGTGCTCGTCACCCGCGTGGACGCCGTCGGCGGGGCGGATACCTTTTTCCCCGATCTGGACAATGACGAAAACTTTGTCCTGAAAACGCACGGGGAAACGCAGCGGGAAAACGGGCTTTCTTTCCGCTTTGACACCTATTGCAATCAGCGTTTGCAAACATTGTAAAAGTGGCAAAATGCCGCGTCGCGGACGTCGGAAAAAGCCGGAAAAATCTTCAAAAAAAGCGTATTTTTTTTCAATACCCCCCTTGAAATCGGGAGAGATATATGTTATAATATACATACCTTTCGGAAACTGTGTTTTTCGAAGGCGCAGAACAAGATCGGCCAAATTCCTTTGTGCCGGTTTATGATGAAAAAAATTTTATCGGGAAGGAGGAGGATAAAAGTACAGGCTTTGCAGGAAGGAATCTGCCGGAACGTTCTGTTTCGGTGACAGGGCAGGAAAAGTAGCGTAAGTGCAATTTTGGACAATTGAAATTGTCGGACAAGTGTTGTAGCGGGATCTTTCATGAATTTGAAAAAGACTTGAAACTATTTTTAAGGAGTAAAAGTGAATGGATATTAAGACGAAAAGGATCATATTCTTTCCGATCATTGCGCTGATCATCGCCGTTTTCGTCGTTGCCGACGTTCTTGCCGTGATTTTTTATCGGCAGATTACAAACGTTCTCGTCGGCACGGGCGAAGATTTCAGCAACGCGACGGAAGTTTTGGAAGAAAGCGACGCTTTGGTGCGCACCCTCGCCGAGGACAGCGTCGTCCTCTTGAAGAACCAGGAGGATGCGGACGGCGAAGCCGCGCTGCCCTTGACGCAGGACGACGAGACGGACGGAGCAATGAAGGTCAACCTCTTCGGGTTCAGTGCGTACGACCCGACGAATGCAGCGGACTTCGACGGCTTCCTGATGAAGGGCATCGGCAGCGGTTCGTCCACGATCGCCGAGGACAAGGCGGTCACGCTGCAGGACGCGCTGGACGAGTATTTCATTGAATACAATCCCGATTTGGAAGCGATCTATGATGCATATGATCCCGGCCGCTATTTTATTAGCAACAGCAATAATGACGCCTACTGGCTGGACGAGCCGACCATCACCGAAGAGCAGTACCAGCAGGCGCAGGAGTATTCGGACATCGCCGTCGTCGTGTTCAGCCGTCTGGGCGGCGAAAACATCGGCGAACAGCCCCAGCAGCAGACATCGGGTTCGGTCAACAGAAATAAGACGTATTTGGAGATCACCGACGCCGAGCAGACGTTGCTCAACAACGTTACCGACCGTTTCGGCAAGGTTATCGTCATTCTCAACACCTCCAACGTCATGCACTGCGGATTTTTGGACGACGCGGACGTCGACGCCGCCATGTACGTCGGTCTGACCGGTCAGTCGGGCGCCATCGCCATCCCCGAAATTTTGCTCGGTTACAGAGAGTATGAGGACGATGACGGGCAGTTCGTCCGCGAAGAGTTCAGCCCCTCGGGCAAGGTGTCCGACACCTATATCTATGTTCCCGACTACGACCCCAGTTTCGACAACACCGTATCGCAGAACACTGCCACCGGCATCAACATTCAGTATCTTGAAGATATCTACTTCGGGTACAAGTGGTATGAAACGGCGGATGCGGAAGGGTATTTCAACAATGTTGAAAACGAATACGGCACGGGTTACGACGCCGTCGTGCAGTATCCCTTCGGTTACGGTTTGTCCTACACCACGTTCGAGTGGGAAGTGATGAACGATGACCTGGGCGACGAAGGGCAGATCGGCGATTCCAACAAGAACGAGGAGATCACCATCACCGTCCGCGTCACCAACACGGGCGACTATCCCGGCAAGGACGTCGTGGAGCTCTACTATACGCCCCAGTATTGGCTCGGCGAAGTGGAGAAGGCAGAGGTCAACCTGCTCGATTTCGGCAAGACGACGCTCCTGCAGCCCGGCGAAAGCGAGGACGTGGAACTCACCTTCACGCCCTACGACATGGCGTCCTTCGACGCATATAACAGGAACGAAAACAACGCGTCGACCTACGAGCTGGATGAGGGTACCTATACCATCAGCCTGCGCTCGGATGCGCACACCCTCAAACTCAACGAGGACGGCGAAGAAGTTTTCGTCTATGATTACGAACTCGCCGACGACGTCATCTACACGACTGATCCCGTCACCGGAACGGAATTGGAAACCAAGTTCACGGGCGACACCGCCTATGCGGGCGTGCCCATCGACGGCAGCACGGTCGGAGCCTCCACGCAGTACCTGTCGCGTGAAAACTTTGGGACTACCTTCCCCGAAAGGGCCACCGCTCCCACCAACACCACGCTTGTAAACCAGGCAAGCAGCTGGACGGAGAGCGACCGGTATGCAAACGCTACCATGCCTACGATGGATACCGTTACGACCGACGACGGGCAGTCCCTGTCCCTGACGGTGCAAAACGCAGAGGGCGGTTTGGAGTACAACATGGAGCTGTTTGAAACGCTCATTGACTATGACGCACCCGAATGGGAAGACCTGTTGAACCAGTTGACGGCGTCCGAATTGACCGACCTCGTCAACGTCAGCGGCTTCCGCATCGATGCAATGGATTCCGTCGACAGCCCGGCTCGCTGGGACTATGACGGCCCTGCGGGGTTCAACATCAACTCGCAGGTCGGCAATTGGGAAGGTTCTCCCTCGGATAACGGAAGCTGGACGGCTTACCCTTGCGAATGCCTGCTCGGGTGCTCCTGGAACAAGACGTTGCTGTTGCAGATGGGTCTGTCCATGGGCGCTGAAGGCGCGGCGACCAACATCGACGGCTGGTATGCCCCCGGCATCAACCTGCACCGCACCAACTACACGTCCCGTAACTATGAATACTATTCCGAGGACGCCGTGCTGTCCGGCAATCTGGCGGCGCAGGTCATCCTGGGCGCCAAGATCAACGGTATGTATTGCTACATGAAGCACTTCGTCGTCAGTGAATCGGGTCCCAACGGACGTGACTGGAACACTTGGCTGACCGAACAGAACCTGCGCGAGAATTATCTCAAGCCGTTTGAGATAGCGGTCAAGGAAGGCGAGGCGAATGCCGTCATGTCCTCCTTCAACAACCTCGGCGCGACCTGGACGGGCGCCAACTATGCGCTCCTCACCGAAATTTTGAGAGAGGAGTGGGGCTTCGAAGGCACGGTTATCACCGACTGGTTTGCAAACGATGCGTGCATGGATCCCAGGCAGGGCGTCCTTGCCGGTAACGACATTTGGCTGGCGATGAACCCGGGGAGCAATAACATCAGTTCCAGCAATGTAGCGCAGATGACGGCTGCCCGCCGTGCGGCGCACAACGTGCTTTACACGATGGTCGACACCGTTTACTTCAACGCGAATTTCGACGATTCCACGCTGGAAGGCATGCTCACCGTCAATAAGGGTATTTCCACGAGGGATATCGGTTTCGTCTGGTGGGTTCCCGTGGTCGTCGTGGTCGAAGTGTTGGTGTTCGGCGCGCTGGGCGTCTGGGTGTTCTTCCTCGTGAAGCCCCGTAAAAAGCCCGTCGATCCCAACGCCGGCACCGATGCCGGGCTTACCGAATAAGCGGAAAGCCGACGACAGCGAACATTGACAAACGAGCGTAAAGACATCTGCGCGGAGCCTGTGCAGGTTTTGCGCGGGGCGTCGGCGCAATAAAACGGAACAAAAAAATACCGGCAGGCGTTTTGCGCCTGCCGGTATTTTTATCGTTTCAGCAATAAAATTGAATTTTTGCGAAAAAAATTGAAGCCTGCCCGCCGGTCACGGCGGGCAGGCTTATGCCTTATTTAATTTTCACGCATGCAATACAATAAATAATCCAGACAGCGCAGTTTCTTTTCCAGCCGCCTGAGTTCATCGTGCGCGGAGTGAATGGACGCCACCAGCCGCTTGCGGTATTCGTTCAGAAGTTGCACCTGCGCTTCTACGTCGTCCGTCTCCGCCAGCGCGGAAAAAGCCGAAAGCAGCCCTTCTCCGCAGCCCGCGTCCCGCAGGTTTTGCAACACGCCGTCGGTCGCCTTCATATTCCTCACTTCCCGTCGGTTTCATTATAAACGAAAGGGGCGCATATGTCAAATATCTATATCGCATGGTAAACCATAGTTGACAGTTATGCCGTTTTTGTGATATACTGTATACAAAAAGAGGAGGAAGGAACGCATGGAACTGAGAGAACTGCGGTATTTTCTGGCGGTGGCGCAGGAACAGAACATTACGAAGGCGGCGGAATATCTGTATATCACCCAGCCGAGCCTGTCCAAACAGATGCAGAACCTCGAAAAGGAGATCGGCAGGCCGCTCTTCATCCGCGGCAACCGTAAGATCTTACTGACGGAAGCGGGCATGCTCCTGAAAAAGCGGGCGGAGGAGCTGCTTGCGCTCTATGAAAAGACGGAGGCGGAGCTCTCCGCGCCCCTCGAAGAAGTGCAGGGAGAGGTGTTCATCGGCTGCGGGGAGAGCCACGCCGTGCAGACGGTGGCGCATGCGGCAAAAACGGTGCAGCGGAACTATCCCGGCATCCGTTTCAATTTTTTCAGCGGCGACGCTTCCGACGTCGTCGAAAAACTCGACAGGGGACTCATCGACTTCGGCGTCCTGCTCGATTATGCGGGGCTGTCCGACTATCATTCCCTGCGCCTGCTGCACACCGACACCTGGGGGATCCTCATGCGGCGGGACAGCCCGCTGGCGGCAAAGCCCTTCATCACGCTCGACGACATCAGGCATGAAAACCTGCTCTGCTCCAAGCAGTCCCTCAGCAAGGGCAGGCTGGTGTACGAATGGTTCGGCGCCGACGTCGGGCGGCTCAACCTGCGCGCGACGTATAACCTGGTCTATAACGCTTCCCTGCTCGTGCGCGAAGGCATGGGGTATGCCCTGTGCCTGGATAAACTCATCAACACGTCGGGGGACTGCGACCTCTGTTTCCGCCCGCTCTATCCGAAGGTAGAGACCCATCTCGACGTTGCCTGGAAAAAATACGCCGTGTTTTCCAAGCCCGCCGAAATTTTTCTCAATACCCTGCGCGAAAGCGTCCATCCGCGGGAGGGGGAATAAAAAAAGAAATATATTGCGCGTTCCGTAAATATATTGCATAATTTTTTGCAAGAAAAAGCCTCCCCGCGGCAGGGGAGGCTTTTGAAAGTACATGCAATCATTTGCGGTCGTGCAGGGACACGAAGGTCTGACGGGGTTTGACGCAGTAATAGGCGGGGCGGATGATCTTGTTGCCGTTGGTCAGCTCTTCCAGGCGGTGCGCCGACCAGCCCGCAATGCGGGAGACGGCGAACATGGGCGTGTAGAGGGGCTTGGGCAGGTCGAGCATGGTATAGACGAATCCCGAGTAGAAGTCCACGTTGGGGCAGACCGAACGAGGGTTGTTGTGCAGTTCGGGCACCATCTGCGAAGCGAGTTCCGCCACGTTGTTGTAGAGTTCGAATTCGCGTTCCCTGCCCTTTTCTACGGACAGCCTGCCCGCGAAATCTTTGAGGATCTCGCAGCGCGGGTCGGACTTGGTATAGACGGCGTGTCCCATGCCGTAGATGAGCCCGCTTCCGTCGAACGCCTCCTTGCGGAGGATCTTATAGAGATAATCTTTCAGGGTATCCTTCGTCCAGTCTCTGCCGATGTGTTCTTCGATGTCCTCGAACATCTGCGTGACCTTCAGGTTGGCGCCGCCGTGCTTGGGGCCCTTCAACGAGCCGAGGGAGGCCGCCACGGAGGAATAGGTGTCCGTGCCCGAGGAGGTGACGACGTGCGTGGTAAACGAGGAGTTGTTGCCGCCGCCGTGCTCGGCGTGGATGATGAGACAGATGTCCAGCGTCTTGGCTTCCAGGTCGGTGAATTTATTGTTGCGCCGCAAAATATGTAAAATATTCTGCGCGCAAGAATATTCCTTGACGGGGCGGTGAATGATGAGGGAGGATCCCTGGTAATACCGCCGCGCGCGGTGGCTGTAAACGGCGAGCAGGGGGAACTGCGCGATGAGTTGCAGGGACTGCCGCAGCACGTTTTCGGTGGAGAGGTCGTCGGGCGAATCGTCGAAAGAATAGAGGTTGAGAACGCACCGCGCCAGCATGTTCATGACGTCCGCCGAAGGCGCTTTCATGATGACGTCCCGCACGAAGGTCTGGGGCAGCTCCCTGAGCTCCGCAAGCAGTTCGGTAAAATTCTGCAATTCGTCCGCCGTGGGCAGCTTTCCGAAGAGCAGCAGATAGACCGTTTCCTCGAAACCGAAGCGGTTCTCCTTGACGCAGTCGCCCACGATGTCGCGCACGTTTACGCCGCGGTAAAGGAGTTCGCCGTCGATCTCCGTCTTGACGCCGTCGATCACTTTGGATCCGTTGACTTCGGACACTTCGGTCAGCCCGCACAGAACGCCCGCGCCGTTGCGGTCGCGCAAGCCCCGCTTCACGTCATAAATGCCGTACAGGGCGGGGTCGATCTTGTTCTGTTCGGCAATGCGGGAGAGTTCTCTGATCGCGGCTCTGGTCCTGCCTTTCTTTTCGGCGATTTGGGACAGTTCTTTGATAATGGATCTGTTCTTGTCTTCCATCCGTTCCACCTTCCTCTGCGGTAAAATCAATTTAGATTAAATTATAGCATATTTTTCCCGCCCTGTCAAACCGTTCGGCGGATCGGGGAGAGGATGACAAAAATTTTATCGAGGCAAAAAGGGGCGCGGCGGCGCATTCTTTCGGTTTTTTTTGTAAAATACGTTTGAAATCGCACGAAAATGTGGTATTATATAAATAAGTAAAAAATCACACGCAACGAGGAGGACTTTTCGTGAAAGAAGTAAAAATTTCCACGCAGGGGGAAGAGCTGGCGGTAACGCTTTCGGGCATCATCGATTCGGGCAACGCGGAGGACTTTTTCATGACCGTGAACGCCGCCTTTGAATTTTCTCCCCGCGACGTGCACTTTGTCTGCGATGCGCTCGAATTCATCGACAGCACCACGCTGGGCGTGTTCGTCAAACTCTTCAAACACATCCGCTCGGCGGGCAAAAATATGCGCCTGAGCGGGTTGCAGCCCCGCATCAAAAAACTCTTTACCATCTGCGCGTTGGATAAGATCATGGAGATAGAAGCATGAAGAACTTTTTCGATTTTTCGCTCCCTCTGGAGAGCGGCACGCTCTTGACGACCGTGCGCCTGACGGTCGGCGGCATCGCCTCCGCGGCGGGGCTCGACCTGGACGCATGCGAAGACTTCAAAGTCTGCGTGACCGAAGGGCTCCTTCTCTTCAAGCGCAACGGGCGCGCTTCGGCAAAGGCGCATTGCGAATTTACGGGCGAAGGGCTGGTGGCGGAACTCACGGCGGGCGCGCAGACGGGCGCCGCCGGCGAGAGCGGGCTGGAAAACGAGATCTCTTACGCTCTTCTGGGCGCTTTGGTGGACGAGGCGTCTTTCGACAAGGACGAAAGCGGCGCCGTCACCGCCATCAGGCTTGTGAAAAAAATCGGTGCGATCAATGGATAAGACACAGATGGATGATCTGTTCGCGGAATACAAGCGGACGGGAGACGTGGCTCTCCGCAACAGGATCGCCGAACATTATCTGTACATAGCGGAGATTTTGGCGAAAAAATTTGTGGGGCGCGGCGTGGATTACGACGATCTCTATCAGGTCGCCTGCCTCGCGCTCCTGAAGGGGGTGGAACGCTTCGACCCGTCCCTGGGCATGCAGTTCACCACTTTCATCACACCCACCATCACGGGCGAGATCAAGAACTATTTCCGCGACCGTTCCCGCGTCGTCAAGTTGCCGAGAAGGCTCTCCAAACTGCACGCGGACGTCCGCAAGAAACAGGACGAACTCCTGCGGGCGACGGGGAAAAATCCCACGCCCAAGGAGATCGCCGACAGCCTCGGCGTGGGAGAAGAGGACGTGCTCCGCGCCATGGAGGTCGGCGGCGTCGTGTCCCTGGACGGCATGGCGCGGGACGAAGAGGACGAACGGTCGCTCTACGACGTCCTGCCTTCGGATGACAACCCCTTTGAAAATTTTGAGGATAAGGATGCACTCTATTCGGCGATGCAGGGCTTTTCGGATACCGAAAAAGCGCTTCTGCGCCTGCGCTACGGGCAGGGGCTCTCGCAGGTAGCGACGGCGGAAAAACTGCACGTTTCTCAGATGTTCGTGTCGCGCATGGAGCGGAAACTCTTGCAAAAACTTCGTGAACGGCTGCGCGTCGACGCTTGAAGAGACGCGGGCGAAATGTATTGAACGGCATATCCGCCGCATCCATGCCCGCAAAAAGGGCAAAGAACGTTTCGGAAAGAAGATTCGGACGGGGAGAGAGGAATGAAAATTGAAGTGAGCGATGCCCGGGCGCTGCGCGACGCGCTCGACCGGTTTTGTCAATATTTACAATCGTCCGACGTGGCGGAGGAGAGCATCTTCGACAGTCGTCTGGTGCTCAGCGAACTGGCGGGGAACGTTTTGAAACACTCCTCGGGCAGCGCGCGCCTGCGCCTTGACATCGTGGGCGGAAAGATAGAGGTCGAAGTCCGTTCGGACAATTTTTTCTGTCCGCCCGAAAAGCCCTGTCTGCCCGCCGCCGATTCGGAGAGCGGCAGAGGGCTCTATCTCGTGGACAAGATCTGCGAGTGCCGTTCCGTGACGAAGGAAGGGGGGCTTCGCGTGGTCATCCGCACGCATTACAACCGGAAAGAGGAAGGATAGCTGCCCGCGAAGGCGGACACGAGAACCGAAGGGGGCTTGCCGAAGGGAAAAGGCAGGTCTTTTTCATTTATTTTTGCCTCCCCCCCCCTTGCGCCGCGGGAAAAAAGGTGGTATAATGAGAACAGGTTCAAAAAAAGGAGGAAGAACGATGAGTTCATTCAAAGATTTGAGGATCGTGGATAATTTCTACCAGACGTCAGCGTTTTTTCCCATGCCGACCGTCTCTATCTCCACATTGGCGGAGGACGGCAGCACCACGATCGGTTCCTATTCCCTGTGTTTCCCTTATTACATAGCGGGCAAGGCACGCTATGCCATGCTCCTCGAATGCCGCAATTCTTCCAACACGGCGCAGAATATCCTGCGCACGGGCAAATGCGCGCTCAACTTTTTGGAAGATGACCCGCGCACGTTCAAGGAGATCGTGCGCCTCGGCTTTCCCGGCGAGGGCGCAAAGGAGAAGATGAAGGACAACCATTGGCGTTTGGAGAAGGGACTGGCGGAGGGCGAGCGTCCCCTGGTCGTGTCGGACGCCTTTCAGGTGTTCGAATGCACCTGGGACGATCGGCTGGAAAACGCCTACGAAGACCGCGCCCGCATCGGGCAGCTGGAGGGCGTCGAGCCGCCTTACCGCGATTTCAACGGCATCACCAGCAAATTCGGCTGCCACTTCATTCTGAACATCGACAAGATCCTCATGAAGGAAAAATATTATGACGCCATCGTCAACGGGGTCAGAAGCCGCGACTTTCCCAAAGTGCCCGTCGATTACGGCTACCGCGACTCCACCAATTTCTGGTATACCCGCTTTTCCAAAGCTCGCCCCGAGCCCATCCCCGCGGGCAAGGAGGCCGATCTGCAATCGGTCGTCTACGCTGCCAACCGTCTGGACAGCGAGATCAAGTTCACCGAAGAGGCGTGCGCCCAACTCGTCCGCGTGCCGCGCGTCTTTCTGAAACTCGTTCTGAACGGCTGCCTCGACTGGGCGCGGCAGAACGGCGTCACGCTCATCACCGCCGAGCACATGAAGATCATCAACGACAAGCGCAACAAGGAAAAACGGGGCAAGTAATTTCTTCGTTATCCCGGGCATGCCCCCGATGAAAAGGGGCCCGCCGCAATTTTTAGCGGCGGGCTCTTTTCCGTTTATAAGGCGATCGGTTTCCGGTATGCAAGGGAAAAATTGATTTTGACGGGCGTGCCCCATCAACCGTGCGTCCGCTCTGCCATGATATTGCCCGTAACGGCGTCCAGCAGGAAATAATCGGACCACTCCTCTGCCGATGCCACGCCGACGAACCAATAACATTTTTCGTTATAGACCAGGCGGACGTACAGTTCGCCGTTGAACGCCCCGCCGCTCGTGAGGTTTTCGAAAAGGTCGGTGCGCTGGGCAACCAAACGGTCAATGATCGCGGGCATGGTCATCTCGTTTCCTGCCTTCACGCTCGCCGCTTCCACGACGGTTTTCTCTCCGTCACAGACGACGGTGAAGGAGAGGGAGGGGAGAGAGACCGCCTCGACGGATTCCGAATAGAAAAAGCGGGCGTACACACTGTCATACGACATATCCCCGCCGTACTCTTTGCCGTTCACGGTAAAATATACCTCGTAATCCTTCGTGTTGTCGGGCGCCGTCATGTAAATTTCCGCAAAGGGCGCCTTTTCAGCGCAAACGCCGTCCGCGGCATAGGGATATTCCCGCTCTCCGAAGAAGGCGGTCAGGGAAAGCTCTTCGTTTTCCCCGCGGTATATTTCGCTGCGGTAGTCGGACACATAGCGCGCATAGTCCGGGTTTTGGGCGCAGCCGCCGAGGGCGAGGCCGAGCGACAACAAGGCGGCTGCGCCGCCGATAAAAAGAGGAGAACGTTTCATATCCCTATCTATATGCGGCAGGCGGCGCAAGATATTCTTTTTCCTACGGAAAATGCTTTTGCATACGCTTGCTTTTTTTCTTCGGATATGATAAAATAAAACAGCATCGGAAATTTCGGGGGAAACGTTCGGGAAAACGGGAGGGGATGCGCTATGGCAAGACAGATCACAAAACTCGTCATAAAGACGATGCTCGTCACGCTGCTGTCCATCGTGGGGCTGGCAGTCGTGTTTTTCCTTATTCTCTCCCTCACCGCTCCCGCCGCCATGGCGCGGCTCACGCTCGATCTGGGCATGTATACCCAAAGCGCCTGGTTTTCCTCCCTGCAATACGCCGACGGCAAAGGGGACATCGAAAACATCGAACTCGCCATGAACTGCTCCTCCCTCGCGGGGGACGAAGAGGGGGTCGCCGAATACGGCGCGGCGTTCATCGCCGACGAGCGGTTCCCCGAATATGCGGCGGCACGCGAAGCGGAGGAGGCGGGCAAATACAGCGAAGTGTATACGCAGTTCGTCTACGGCCGCGTCGGCGTGGCGCATTACCGCATCGGGCAGAAAGCGGAGGGATTGGAACTGACCCTTTCGGTCAACCGTACCTCTTTTGACGAATACAACGCCGTCACCGACCTGATCAACGAGGTGATCCTGGCAGGCGACACGGCGTTCGGCGGGGAGATACTGACTTCCCTTTCCGAGTTGCGTTCGGCGGCGACGGTCGCGGCGGAGGACGAGGAGAATCTCAATGCCGCCATCGAAAACCTGACGATATTCACGACATAAATTTTTTACGGCACAGGAGAAATAACGGCACATGAATCACGAGAGAGTATTGGTTTTGGACTTCGGCGGGCAGTACAATCAGCTCATTGCGCGCCGCGTGCGCGATCTGAACGTCTACTGCGACCTGAAACCCTGCACGATGACCGTCGACGAGATCAGGGCTTACGCCCCCGTCGGCATCATTTTCACGGGCGGCCCCAACAGCGTGTATGAAGAGAATTCCCCGAAGATCGACGGGGAAATTTTCAATCTCGGCATTCCCGTCCTCGGGATCTGCTACGGCTGCCAGCTCATCGCCTACACGCTCGGCGGCAAGGTCGCGCACGCCGGCACCAGCGAATACGGCAAGCGCGAGATCGTGCGCCGGGGAGAGAGCAAACTCTTCAAAGGTGTGCCAGAAAAGAGCGTCAGCTGGATGAGCCACACCGATTATGTGTCCGAAGTGCCCGCGGGCTTTTCCGTCGTGGCGGACACGGCGGCGGGCACCTGCCCCGTGGCGGCGTTCGAAAACGAAGAGATGAAAATTTACGGCGTGCAGTTCCACCCCGAGGTAGTACATTCCGAATACGGCAATCTGATTTTGAAGAATTTCCTCTATGAGATCTGCCGCGCTTCGGGCGATTGGACGATGAGCGGGTTTGTTGAAGAGCAAGTTAAAAAACTCCGCGAAAAGATCGGGGACAAAAAGGTGCTCTGCGCCATGAGCGGCGGAGTTGATTCCTCCGTCGCGGCGACCCTTCTGCATAAGGCGGTCGGCAATCAGCTCGTCTGCGTGTTCGTCGACCACGGGCTGCTGCGCAAATACGAGGCGGAGGAGGTCATGTCCGTGTTCCAAGGGGAACTCGGGATGAACCTCATCAAAGCCGACGAGAGCGAGACCTTCCTCACCAAACTCGAAGGGGTGTCCGACCCCGAAAAGAAGCGCAAGATCATCGGCGAGGAATTCATCCGCGCCTTCGAGCGCGTCGCCAAAAAGATCGGCAAAGTAGACTTTCTGGTGCAGGGCACCATCTATCCGGACGTCATCGAGAGCGGCAAGGGCGCGGCGGACGTCATCAAGAGCCACCACAACGTGGGCGGCCTGCCCTCGGTCGTCGATTTCGACGAGATCGTCGAACCCCTGCGCGACCTCTTCAAGGACGAGGTGCGCAAAGTGGGCTTCGAACTCGGCCTGCCCCGCAAGGTGGTCATGCGCCAGCCCTTCCCCGGCCCGGGACTTGCCATCCGCATCATGGGCGAAGTCACGCGCGAGAAGTTAAAGACCCTGCGCGACTCCGACTATATCCTGCGCGACGAGATCGCCAAGGCGGGGCTGGACGAGAGCATCTGGCAGTACTTCACGGTCATCACCAATTCCCCGACGGTCGGGGTCATGGGGGACCACCGTACATATGAAAACGTCATCGCCATCCGCGCGGTCACTTCGGTGGACGCCATGACGGCGGATTGGGCGCGCATCCCTTACGACGTGCTGGAAAAAATTTCCAACCGCATCGTCAACGAGGTCGAGCACGCCAACCGCATCGTCTACGACATCACCTCCAAACCGCCCGCCACCATCGAGTGGGAATAACATGTCGCGCGGGAAGGACGGTAAGAAGGGGAGTCATACGCGGCGCACCGTTTTGGCGCTTATGGGTGTATTTGCCGTTCTCACGGCGGCGTTTTCCGTTGCCGCCGGACTGACGGGGCGCGACCCGTGGATAGCGTTCTCCCTCGTCTGCGGCACGACGCTGTACCACATCGTCATGCGTCTTGCCGTCGGGACGGCCGTCAAAAAGGGAGCGGGCAGGCTGCGCCCCGACGGTTTTTGGTTCCGCCCGAAGAAGTTCGAGGCGCCGCTCTATCGCTTTCTGCGCGTCGGAGAATGGAAAAAATTTGCCCCGACTTATGACCCCGCAAGGTTCGATATGCGCAGGCATACCCCGGACGAACTAATCCGCTCGACATGTGCGGCGGAACTCACGCACGAGATCGCGGCGGCCGCCGGCTGGCTGACGTTGGTGTTTTCCCTTTTCACCGACGATTGGCGGATATACATCTGGATATTCGCCGCCACTGCTTTCGTCGCGGGGGCGGCGGAGCTTGCATTTGTCGCCATACAGCGATTCAACCGTCCGCGGCTCATCCG
>JAGHJP010000007.1 GCA_017886575.1 Clostridia bacterium | reverse complement strand
CGCAAAAATCGCAAATTGAATTAGAGCGCGGGCGGCAGGTAACGAAACAGCAGATACTTGCGTTCGTTGCCGAACTTATCAAAGGCGAACCGACCGACAAAGAGTACCAGCGCAAAATTATTGATAACCTTGTGTTTATGGTCTATGTCTATGACAACGAAATTGTAACCTATCTGAATTTTGGCGTTGACAAAGCCATCGAGCGAGTACGGCTTGACGAAACAAACGCGGCAATAAAGGGCTTGAAAAATGTTCAAACTCTTTCCCCGCTACTCCACCAATAAAAGCCTGAACCGAAATATTTTCGGCGCAGGCTTTTATTTTATCCATGCAAAACTGCTTGAATATGATTTGCTTTTATGGTAAAATAAATCCACCGATGAATAAGAATGTATAGAATGGCAGAATATGAAAAAAATGAGCAACACCTTACGAATCATTGAGAATGTGGAGAATATAAAAGAACATAACAATGCTGCGTTAGAGTGCGATTTAGTATGTGAATGCGGAAATAAATACTTTAAAATATATCATTCCGGAAAACAGACCAAAGGTATATTTGCCCCTTATTTGGTGAAAAGCGACAGGCAAATAGTGATCGAAGGGAAATGCACATGTTGTGAAAAGGGTATTGTCATTTTCGATAGCAGCCTTGACGGGATAAACAAGAGCAAATCGAGTAAAGCTCCTGAACAATTGTTTAATATTCTAAACGATATTTACGCCTATAAAATTCATTTAATGTATAACTACCGTGAAAACAATTTCAGAACAAACTTGTTTGAGGATTGTTTCATAGAAATATCTAACAGTAAATTCAAAAAGCCGCGTCGCTTGTACGAAGGATGGTAAGAAACCAGCAGAAAAATGTTTTCAAAAAGGTAGCACACCATTCTTAACAGAGTTAAGCCGTTTGTTTTTGGCATGCAAAAAGGAAAAGACCAACGAAAAATTTCGCCGGTCTTTTATCCTGTCTGAACCCTATGGGATACGCCATTTGCCGCAAGCCCTTTGTCCCGACGCCCGGGGGATACGGCGAACCTTTTTATACGGTTACCGTTGCCCGAAACTTTTTTCGGGAATTTTTTTGCGCCCCGTTGCATTCCGCGCCCGCCCGTGGTATAATAAAAACATGAACCTTCAACTTTCCGGTTACCGGCACAAAAGGATATGCGCGGCGGTGTCCGGCGGCGGCGATTCCATGGCGCTGCTGCATTACCTTTGCCGCCACGCCGAAGCATACGACATACAACTTTCCGCCGTCCATTGCGAACACGGCATCCGCGGCGAGGCGTCCGCGGCGGACGGCGCGTTCGTGCGGGAGATCTGCGAGGCATGGGGCGTCCCGCTCTTTATGTTCTCCGCCGACTGTCCCGCGCTTGCCGCCGCGCGCAAGGTCAGTCTGGAAACGGCGGCGCGGCAGTTCCGCTACGGCTGTTTCGACAGGCTTCTCAAAGAGGGAAAGGCCGATCTCATCGCCACGGCGCACCACATGGGCGACAATGCCGAAACCGTGCTCTTCAACATCGCGCGGGGCGCGTCCCTGACGGGCGCGGGCGGCATTTCCGACCGCCCGGGATACATCCGTCCCCTGCTGTCGGTCACGAAAGGGGAGATATTGCGCTATCTTCAAGAAAACGGCGTCGCCTGCCGCACGGACGAAACCAACGCGGACGAACACATCACGCGCAACGCCATCCGTCTGCAAGTGCTGCCCGCGCTCGAAAAGATCGTGCCCGGCGCGTCGGGCGGCATTGCCCGTTTTGCCCGTCTGGCGCAGGAGGACGACGCGTTGCTGTACGAGCTTGCCGCCCCTCTCGTCGCCGCCGGGGAAGGGCACGCCAAAGTGTTTTTTTCGGAGAAAAAGCCTCTCTTCCGCCGCGCCTGTCTGTCGGCGCTGAAGGGCATGGGGGTGGAGAAGGACTATACCGCCGCGCACCTTGAAGCGCTCTGCGCGCTGAAAACGGCAAAGAACGGAGAGAGGCTATCCATGCCCGGGAATATCTGGGCAGTGCGCGAGTATGACGGCGTGGCGTTTTACCGCGCCCGCCCGCGGGAGGAACGGGAAATTCCCTTCACTCTCGGCAGGTTTTTTCTGGCGGGCAGGGAGTTTTGCGCGGAGGAATGTCCCGCCCGGAGAGCGGGGGAGAGCGGCTATGCCGCGCTGGAAAAAATTCCCGCTTCCGCGGTATTCCGCACCCGCCGCGAAGGGGACGTGTTCCGCAAATTCGGCGGCGGGGCAAAGAAGCTCAAAGAGTATCTCATCGACCGCAAGATCCCACGGCGGGAGCGCGACGGCCTGATATTGCTTGCCGCCGGCAAGGAGATCCTCGCCGTGCTGGGCGTGGAGATCTCCGACAGGATCAGAGTGGACGAGGGCAGCCGCGTCGTGCGGCTGGCGCTCATAAAATAGGGGTGCGAAAAATGGAACTGCACGAAGATTGCGAACGGATGCTCTTTTCCGCCGAGGAGATCGCGGCAAAGGTGAAAGAGGTCGCGCGGCGGCTGGACGAGGAATACGCGGGTGCCATGCCCGTAGCGGTCTGCATATTGAAGGGCGCCGCGTTCTTTTTCTGCGACCTGGTCCGCGCCATGAAAACGCCCGTTTCGGTCGAGTTCATGCGCGCTTCGTCCTATCGCCGCGCCGCGCGCTCGGGACTGTTGCAGGTGGATGAAAACCTGTCCTTCGAGCCTGCGGGGCGGGATGTTCTCATCATCGAGGACATTGCCGACAGCGGCAAAACGCTGCAATTTTTGAAGGCGTACCTCCTTTCCCGGGGCGCAAAGAGCGTAAAGACGGCGGTCTTTCTGGACAAGCCTTCCGCCCGCACCGTCCCGTTCCTGCCCGATCACCGCTGTTTCGAGGCGGAAGAGGGGTTTTTCGTCGGCTACGGCATGGACTATGCGGAAAGGTACCGCAACCTTCCCTATGTCGCCGTGCTCAAAAGGGAAATATACGAGGGATAAAGGGTGAAACGGATCAGGGGAAAAGAAAAAACGCCCTGCGCAAAAGCAGGGCGAAAATGTACTTATCCGCGGGCATGGATGCCCGTAATCGTTTTTTTATTTATCCGTAAAGTCGGCTTCGGTCAGGGTATATACGAGCGTACCCATATTGTAGGAGAGAGGGTTTTCCATCTCCAGCATGACCGAACGGTAGGTGTTGTTTCCCACGACGGGCGCGGCGTAACGGGCGGTGATCACTTTGCCCGTCAGGGTGGCACTTCGCCCGATGGCGAAAGTGTTCACGGTCAGTTTGTGCTTCGTCGCTTCGCTCTCGCCCGCATCCTTGTCGATGAATTCATATTCGGCGTCGGCGGTCTGTGCGGTCAGGCTGACGGCGACCGTCTCCTGCGTGTGATTGTAGGGGTTTAAGACGTACACGCTCTCGGCAGAGCCGACGGAGAGGGTCATCCCGCGCGCGGCGAAGAGGAGCGTTTCGTTGTCCAGCACGGTCAGGTTGTCCCGCAGGCGGTGATCGTATTCGGTCTTTTCATTCGTGCCGAGATCGGTATAGACGGAATGCGCGGTGTTGTCGTCGGGCGAGTAGGTGACTTCCACGGTATAGTTGTACTGCGCCACGGCTTCCCCAAGCGAATCGGGATCGTCGGTGCGGGGGGAAGTGGAATGCACGGTTTTCAGGCTGTACAGGGGATAGAGCGCGCGGCTGACGTTGCGGAAATAGCAGACCGATTCCACGCTGTCCGTAAACGCAAGCGTTTCGCCGCCCATGGTATAGACGCCGGATATCTGCAACTCGGAAGTCAGGCGGTAGACCGATTCCTCGTTATAGGTGGTATTTTCGAGCACGACGGTATAGACGCCCGGCTCGTATTGCACGGCGTAATTTTCGTTGGAACCTTTCTCGTACGTCACCGCATAGGTGAGTTCTTCATAGGTGCCGGAGATGGCGGTGGTCAGCGTGGTGTTGCCGTACCAGTTGGGCACGAGGCTCGCCGCGGAAGCGGCGGTGCAGGCGGACAGCCCGCAAAGGGCGGCGCAGGAGAGCGCGGCAATGCCGCTCAATACTATTTTCTTTGTTTTCATGGTCCTTTTGATGTCCCGCATTTTGAATTTTTCTAAAATTATACCATATATTTTCGGTTTTGTAAAAATAAATTATCCCGAAAAGCTGAAATTTTCGTAAAAAGTATGTTATAATATGTCCGTGTTCCCGCCCGCGGCAGGGCGGACGGGGCAAAAACGGAAAGGAGCTGTATTTTTGTGTTACAGGTAACGGGTTATCCCGCGTTGGACGAGGGGATGGAATTTCTGAAAAATTATGTCCGCGCCGCCGAGGAGCGGGGGGAACGCACCGTCGTCTTCTGCGAAGACAGGCTCACCCTGCTCGCCGAGCAGGCGGTCTGCCGTGCCGTCGGGGGGACCTTCCTCACCTCCGTCACGACGTTCGCGCGCTTTTTGCGCTGCAGCGGCAAGACCCTCTCCAAACAGGGCGCTGTCATGGCGGTGGGGCGCATCCTCGCCAAAAACGAGGACAAACTGACCTGCCTCTCCTTCCGCGGCGGCATGAAGAGCGGCGCGGCGGCGGTGTACGAGATGCTCTCCCAGCTCTTTGCATCCAAGGTCACGGGGGAAATGCTGCTCACCGCCCTGCCCGAAGAGGGGCTTCTGCGCGAAAAACTGCGCGATCTCGCCTTCGTCTACGGGGAATACGAAAATTTTCTCGCCAAAAGCGGCTATGCCGATGAAAACCGCTACCTCTCGTTTCTTCCCGACGCCATCCGGAAGGACCGTACCATGCCCGCGTCGAACGTCGTTTTCCTCGGCTTTTCTTCCTTCACGGCGCAGGCGCTCGACGGCGTGCGCGCGGCGGCGGATACGGCAAAGAACGTCCTGGGGCTCTTTCCTGCGGGAAAGGCGGAAATTTACGCCAACCAGGCGGCGACGGCGTTTCGGCGGGTGTGCGCCGAGTACGGCGAAGCGCGCGTATCGCAGTTGAAGATCCCCCCCGGGCGGCGGGGCGCGGCGGATATCCTGCGCGAGGGGCTGTACGAACCCGAAGTCTTTTCCCCGATCCGCCCGCCGCAGGCGAGCGGCGGCTCCGTGCGCGTCGCGACCGTGCGGGACGAAGAGGAAGAGCTGCGCTTCGTCTGCGCCAACATCCGTAAGATCGTTTCGGAAGGGGGCCGGTACAGCGACGTCGCCGTCTTTCTGCCCGACGTGCAGGGCTATTCCCTGTTGCTCGCCAAGATCTTCGGGGAATATGACATTCCCTATTTCGCCGATCTCAAAAAGCCGCTTTCGGCGCACCCCTTCGCCTATTTCGCGCTCTCGCTCCTGCGGGGCGTTTCCGACGGGTTCACGCCCGAATCGGCGGAGCGCGTCCTCTCCTCCGTCTACTTCGGCGACGGCGGCGAATACCGCAATTACCTCGCCAAGTTCGGCAATTACCGCGGCGGGATACGGCGGGACATCAAGGAAGGGGAGGCGGTGAAGGAGTACGACCGCGAAAACCTCGTCCGCCTGCACGAGCGGTTCCTGGCGGCGGCGGGCATATTCTCGCGCAAGATGACCGGCAAACAGTTCTGCGGCGGCATACGCAAACTGTACGCCGATTGCAAGGCCGCCGACAAGACCGAAGCGCTCGCCGCCGCCTGCGGCGATGCGGCGCAGGCGGCGTACCTTTCCGCCATGGAAAAATCGCTGGACGGGGTGCTCTCCGAGGCGGAGGAACTGCTCTCCGACGCGGTCCTGACCGCCGCCGACTTTGCCGCCCTGCTCGAAGAGGGTTTGCGGGTGAGTGAAATCTCTCTCCTGCCCCTGCGGCGGGACGAGGTGTTCGTGGGCGACGTTTCCCAAAGCCGCACGCAGGCGTGTAAATACGTCTTTGCGCTCGGCATGACGGACGGCGTGCCCGCGCGGGGCGAGGACACCGCCCTGCTCTCCGACAAGGAGATGCAGCGCATGGAGGCGGTCAAGATCAAGATAGAGCCCTCCGTCTCGCAGGTCAATGCCCGCACGCGTGAGAGCGTCTGCCTCAACGTCTGCGCCTTCACGCACCGCCTCTTTCTGACCTATCCTGCCGGGCGGGACGAGGACGCGTCGGAGAGCGAGATCCTGCGCTATGCCCGCCGCATTTTTTCGGACACCGACGAAAGCGAAGATCTGTTTTTATACCATTGCATGCAGCCCATGCCCGCGTTGAAGGAACTTTTGCTGCAACGGGACGCCTACCGCGAAGGGCGGGAGGATTCGCGCGGGAAATATGCCTCCCTCTATGCCGCGTTGCAAAAGACGGAGGGAACGAAGGAGAGGGGCAAGCGCCTGTTCGAGGGCAAGCCGCCCGTGTTCTTCGTGGAGAACGGCGAAAAACTCTTCTTTTCGGACGGCGAGGCTTCGCCCACGCTGCTCGAAACGTATTATACATGTCCGTACCGCAGTTTTACCGCCATGGGGCTGAAGCTCAAAGAGCGGGAGGAAACGGCGCTCATGGCGACGGACGCGGGCACGTTCGTCCATTACGTCCTGGAACGGACGGCGAAAAAGGCGGACGAACTGCCCGACGAAGAGAGCTGCGTCGCCTATGCGCGCGGCGTGGCGGAGGAACTTTTCTCCACTCCCCGTTTTTCCTCTCTCAAAGATACGGCGGCGGGCAGATATTCGGGGGAACGCCTCGCGGAAGAGAGCGCGCAGGTCGCGCTGGAAATGTACCGGCAGATCAAGAATTCCAACTTCAAGGTAGTGCACACCGAATACGAGTGCCGCCTGCCCGAAGAACGGCTGCACGGCAAGATCGACCGCGTGGACGGCTGCGGAGAATATGTGCGCATCGTGGACTATAAGACGGGCGCCATCGACGACACGCCCGCGTCCTATTACGTCGGCAAAAAGCTGCAATTGCAGCTGTACATGTCCGCGGTGAGCGCGGGCAAGACCCCCGCGGGGGTGTACTATTTTCCCGCCTCGCTTCGCTATACGCAGGCAGGGGAAGAGCCCTTCCGCATGCTCGGGTTCATGAACGGGAGCGAGGAGGTCATCCGCAATTCGGACACCACGCTGCAAGAGGGGCAGAAGAGCCGCTTTTTCGCCGCCTCGCTCGGTAAAAATTCCTCCGATAAGGTCATGGAGGAGGAAGATTTCCGCCGGTTCATCGCCTATTCCGTTCTGAGCGGCAGAAAGGGGAGCGGGGAATTGCGGCGGGGGTTCATCGCGCCCACGCCCTATGGCGACGCCTGCCGTTACTGTGCGTTCAAGGGCATGTGCGCCGCGCTCGGCGACGCGGTCGTGCGCAAGGTGGAGGACAGGATCACCTGCAGGCAGATCGCCGACATCGTAAAGCGGGAAACGGAGGGAAAATAAAGGCATGGCGGCAGTGAAATATACCGAAGAACAGAGCGCCGTCCTGGCGGCGGAGGGCAAGATCATCGTGTCCGCGTCGGCGGGGAGCGGCAAGACCTTCGTCATGATCGAGCGCATGCTCGAAAAGATACTCGCGGGCGCGGAGGTGGAGCGCATGCTTGCCCTGACCTTCACCAAGAAGGCGGCGGCGCAGATGCGCGAAAAGATACAGCGCAGCCTCATCGCGCGGCTCAACGCGCCCGAAACGGGCGAGGCGGAGCGCGCGCGGCTCAAAAATCAGCTCTCCCGCCTGCCCATGGCGGAGATCAGCACCATCCATTCCTTCTGTTCCCGCCTCATCCGCTCCGACTTCTTCCTCGCGGGCGTGGACGGCTCGTTCGAGGTGATGGCGGAGGACGACGCCGACGGCAAGAGCCTGCAGGCGCAGGCGCTCGACGGGGTGTTCACCGAGGCGTACGAGGCGGGCGATCCCGATTTTCTGGAACTGCTCTCCCTCTATTACCGCAAAAAGAAGGACAACAAGCTCAAAGAAATTTTGCTCGATCTGTACCGCCGCCTCCGCGTCCGCGCCGATTACCGCGAGGCGCTTTCCCGCGCCGCGGCGGGCGAGGGCATGCCGTTCGAAGAGGCGGCGGCGGAACTTTTGTCGCGGGTGCAGCGGGAGTGCGCCCATATCGCGCGGGCGGTGGAAGGGTATCTGCCCGAGCTGGAAACGTTGGGCAACAAGAGCACGGCTCAGCTCCTTTCGCAGATGCTTTCCTTCATCAAAGAAGTGCTTGCCGCAAAAGATTATTTTGCCTTTTGCGCACTACCCATGCCCGCGTTCAAGCGCAAAGAGAGCATCCGGAAAGAGGGGCGCGCGCGGGAGAAGGAGATCGTCGAACAGGTCGCTTTTTACCGCGCCGCGCTCGGCGACATCATCAAAGAACACATGGGCGCCGCGGCGGACGAGCAGATCGAGCGGGAACGCTTTTTGAACGCGCGGCAGACGGCTGCCCGCCTGGCGGCGTTTTTGCTCCGCTTCGACGAGCGATACGAGGCGCTCAAAAAGGAGCGAGCCAAACTCGACTACAACGACCTCGAACACATCGCCCTCCGGCTCCTGTCCGACCCCGCCGTGGCGGCGGAGGTGCGCGGGCGCTTCGATTATGTGTTCGTGGACGAGTACCAAGACATCAATCCCGTGCAGGAGCAGATCATTTCCCTCGTCGGCGGCGACAACGTCTTTCTCGTCGGCGACGTCAAGCAGTCCATCTATGCCTTCCGCGGCAGCAAATCGGCGTATTTCACGCAAAAACAGGCGGCGTTTTCCTCCGTCGGGCATTCCCTCTTTCTCACTTCCAATTTCCGCAGCACGGACGGCATTCTCTCGGCGGTCAACCGCGTGTTCTGCTGCGCCATGACCGGAGAACTCTGCGGCATCGACTATGCCGCCAAACCCATGCAGGGGGGCAGCGGCTATGCGGGCGACCCCGGCAGGGTGTCCGTCCACCTCGTCCGCGAGGAGAAGGGCGAACCCCGCGAGCGGGGCGTCTATTCCGTCCTGGAAGAGTACGAAGCCGCCCGCGGCAGATCGTACGAGAGCGCCGAGGCACGGGAAATACTGAATATCATCGAAGAAGAACTGCACGGTCAGGTCTTCGATCTGGACGAAAAGCGGCTCCGTCCCGTCCGTTACGGCGACATTGCCGTTCTTTCGCGCAAAAAGGAGGGGAAGATCAACGAGATCGTGGCATATCTGGCGGAGAACGGCATTCCCGTCAGCGCCGCCGCCAAGACGGATATTTGCGCCTTCCCCGAGATCCGCCAACTTATTGACATTCTCTCCCTCATCGACAACCGCGAGCAGGACATCCCGCTGTGCAGCGCCCTTTTGTCGGCGATGGGCGGGCTGGACAACGCCGCGCTCGCCGCCATCCGCCTGCGCTATCCGCTGCGGCGCACGTCCTTTCGTGCGTGCGTCCGGGCGTACGCGCGCGATTTTGCGGATGAAACGGCGCAAAAACTCAAGGCGTTTTTCTCTTTGCTCGAAAAGTATGCCGTCCTCTCGCAGGTGTCGGGCGCGGGCGAACTCATCGAACGGCTCATCGCCGAAACGGGGTTGGAAACCGATTGGCTCTCCCGCGAGGACGGCGCCCGCCGCCTGGCGCGCATCCGCGCCCTTGCCCTGCAGGCGCAGGATAAAAACGTGCACGACTTTCTCGCTTATCTGAAGAGCCTGGACTATCAGCTGCCCGTGGGGGAGAACGCGGGGGACGGCGCCGTCAAAGTGCTCACCATGCACGCCTCCAAGGGGCTGGAATATCCCGTGGTCATTCTGGCGGACTTGGGCGCGTCATTCCACGGCGCCGACCGCGGCGAGGTGAGTTATTCGGAAACTTTCGGCATCGCGCCCAAGTGTTACGAGCGGGAAAAGCGGTTGGTCTACGATACTCTTTTGAGGCGGCTCATCCGCAGGGAGGAGCGCGAAGAGGAACTCAAAAGCGAGTTGAACATCCTCTATGTCGCCATGACCCGTGCCAAATATTCTCTGCACATCGTGCTCGGCGAAGGGGACGCGGCAAATTTTTCCGATCCGCTCTATGCCAAAAATTATGCGCAGCTTTTGCCTTTGGACTGCTTCGAGGGACAGATCGCGCCGGCATATCCCGCCCGCGCCCCCTTCGCCCGGCGGCAGACCCTCGTCACGGGCGGCGATAAAGCGCTGACTGAAAAGATCGTCCGCTCCTTTTCTCCCGTCTATCCGCATGTCGCCGACGTCGGATTGCCAGTCAAGAGCTCGGCGAGCGACATGCTCCGCGCGGAAGGGGAAGAGTATTACGCCGTGCACCGCCTCGTCGAAGAGGACGAATCGGAGCAGGGCGCGGACCGCGCCGCCGTCGGCACGGCATATCACGCCTTTTTGCAGTACGCGGACTTTGGCACGGACGGCAAAGAGGAGTTGGAAAGGCTGCGCAAAGCAGGGCTTTTGAGCGAGGAACAGTACGATCTCATTTCCGCAGAGAGGGCGCAAAAGATACTATCCATGCCCGTATTCAAGCGCTTAAAGGACGCACAGCTCTATCGGGAGCAGCCCTTTTTGGTATTCCTGCCCGCCGACGAGATCCTGGGCGCGGCTTCCAAGGAAGAGGTGCTCTTCCAGGGCGTCATGGACCTTTTGGCGATCGCGCCGGACGGCGTCGAGATCGTCGATTACAAATACTCTTCCCGTCCCGCCGCGGATATACGCAGGCACTACGCGCCGCAGATCGCGCTCTATAAGAAGGCGGCGGCGAAGATCATGAAGATCGATGAAAATTCCATCCGTACGACCATCGTCAATATCCGCACGGGCGAAGAGATCCCTATGCATTGAACTTTTTCGCCGCGTCGCGCGCTAAAACGGATATAACTCGACAAAAAAATCCGAATAAACCCAAAAAACGCCTGCCGAAAAGTGCAATAATAGACAAAATGCACATCGGGAGGAGTTTTTTCATGGCTTGGGCAGAAAATATCGTCAATATTTTTCCGGCGGCGTTTTTATTCATTGCGCCGCCCTGCGCGGCGGCGACGGTCGGCGTTCTGGCGCTTTTTTGCCGCCGCAGGGGCTGGGCAATTTGGGCGTGGCTTCTCATTTTGGGCTTGTCCTGCGGCATGCTGACCTTTCATAAGGACGGGGGCGCGGGCACGGCGTTCGGTTACGGCTGCCTGCTCTTTGTCTTTTTGCTTTTGCTTTCGGCAGGAGCTTTTTTCCGGCGCATGCCCGAAAAAAAGAGGAGCGGCGACCAAAAAACGGCGGATAAAAAGGGCGGGCAGAAGGCGGATGAACTTACTGCGTCCGACCCCGTTCTCACAGGCATGCCCTCGCCCGAAGCGGTGCTTCCGCAAAACACGGATCCCTCTCCCACGCCCGCCGCGGCGGGCGTGCAGCTCGAACACGTCTTTTCGGTGCTTAAAAAGTTGCAGGGCATGAAACTGAGCGCGGGCGACCGGCTGGAAACGGACGTCATCCGTAACATGCTCAACGTTTACCGCGCAAAGGGGGTGCTCTCGGCGGAGGAGACCCGCGCCCTCAACAATTATCTCGCCACTCTCTTGAAACTTATGTCCAAATATTCGGTGTAAAGGTCAGTCGGCAAGCGTCTTTGCGGTCAGCTCGACCAGTTTTTTATGTCGCGCGGCGGTGCGCAGAACGGCAGGCGTGATGCGCGTGCCCCTGGCAAACAGCAGTTCGTCCGTGTCTTCCCTTATGTCATGGCGCAGCGTCCTGCCGAGCAGAACGGCGGGGCGCGCTTTGTTTTCCGCCGCGGCGGAATTTTTTGCGCGGCGGGGACGGGCCGCCCTTTTGGCGGTGTCGATGAGAATGCAGTCGCCGAAGGCTTTCACCCGTCCCGCGGGGTATTCGTTCCCGTCGATGAGGAGGGCGGCGACGGACAGACCCTCCAGGCGCACGTCCGTCACGCAGCCCAAAAATTTACCCTGCGCGGAATAGGCCTGCCGAAGGAGGGGCGAGTAGGGCATGCCCGTAATTTTGGCAGATTTGCGGCGGGGCATGACCAGGGCGTCGTCTATGGGCTGTTTGGGGGAAAGGGGAAGAAAAAAGTCCTCCTCTTCCTCGTCGGCGCAGAGCAAGGCGGTTATGCGCTTAAAGCCCGCGGAAAAGAGTGCACAGCGGGTATAGCCCAAAATTTTTCCGTCGTGGGAGAGTACTTTTTTGCCGATCAGATCTTTGAGAAACATATGCGGTTCACCTCTTATTCCTATTGTACGGGAAAAGCATATGCGAGAGAATGCAAAAAGACGGATAAAAATGTCAAAAAAAATAAAAAATATTTTTGCGGCGCCGTAAAAACGCTTGCGTAAAACGGGGAAGTCTGCTAAAATAGGAAAGTCAAACAAATATTGGGGCGTCGCCAAGCGGTAAGGCAACGGACTCTGACTCCGTCATTCGGGTGTTCGAATCACTTCGCCCCAGCCACCAGACACTATATACTGATAGTTTCTAAAGAATGAAACACAATATATAGTGTCTTTCTTTTTGTGCTTTTTTGCTTCTTCCCCAAATTGGGGAAAGAAATGGGGAAACTTTTCGGAGTAATTTTTGTCCGTTGCCCTGTATTTTGCTTATTTCGCTCGCAAAAGCGGGCGTTTTTGTTTGTTCTTTGTCTTTTTCAAAAATTGGATTGGGGAAATTTTTGTCAGTAAATTACTTTTTCGGCTTCTTTGAGCTGAAATTCGTCCGAATAATGCGTATACACCATCGACGTGATCGTGCCGCTCAGACTGTGTCCCGCCCATATGCTTACAACTTCTGAGGAAACGACACATTCCTTGCAACGGCTGATGAACGTGTGCCTCAGTTCGTGCGGATGCCGTTCGGGCAAAAGCCTCTTCATGCGCGTGGAGATCGTGTTGAGATTGGTGTTTTTTGCTTTCTCAAAGTCGATAAACGGTAAAACTTTTTTCACCTGCGGGGTAAACGGTATCTTGCGAAGCACCACGTTCTGCCCTAAACGCTCTTTGCTCGTCTCGCATTGCAGCCACTTGCCGTCAATGATCT
>JAGHJP010000006.1 GCA_017886575.1 Clostridia bacterium | reverse complement strand
GGTCGAATTAACCTGCTCGGCTTTCCGTGTATAGAGCTATTCAATTTTTCAGCGATAATTTTTCCCGTTGACTTCCGCGAGAACTGTGCTACGATAGCCACAACGAAGGGCAAAAAATTCGGAGAGTTATTCCTTCGGCGGCAATAAAAAAACTACCCGAACCCACTTTTCTGTGATAGTGGTGTTCGGATAGTTCCCGTTTGGTGGAGATAGAGGGGCTCGAACCCCCGACCTCTTGCATGTGAAGCAAGCGCACTAACCAACTGTGCAATATCTCCAAGCTTTCTTATTATATCATCCTCCGCATAAAAATACAACCTTTTTTGCCCCGTAAAAGAAAAAAATTTTCATACGGACAAAAAAAGAACATCCGCTTGCAAAAAGCCGGATGCTCTTTTCTTTTATGCACGGCGTGAATGCCTTTGCCGTGCGGCGGCCGTCAGTCCTTTTACGGTGCGGGCGGCGCGGCGTGCGGACGGCGGCGGTCGAGCAGGATATAAGCGATTCCGCCAACGACGAACAGCCCAGCCAATACGTCGAAAACGATGATCGTTATCTGCCACCAGGAAAGACCGTAGACGATGATCGAACCGGGCGCGACGTCCTGCATGCGGTTGGAGTTGGCAACCGTATAGCACATGTTTTTATACGCCTGCCGTATTGCCTGTCTCGTCACGGGGTCGGAGGTGTCCGCAAAGTCCGGTCTGTTCGCGTGCCAGGTGAGTTGCAGATCCGTGCCCGCGCGGATGCCCTGGTCGGGATCCATAAAGGAGTAAAGATTGAAATCGGAGATGGCCATGCCCCGGAAACCCCATTCGTCGCGCAACACTTCGTGCATCAGCGGATAACTTCCGCCCGCCCAGACGCCGCCAATGCGGTTGAAAGAGGACATGATTGCCGTACATGCGGGCATGGTACGGGCGGATACCGTCCCGTTCGCGTCCGAGGTATACTTCATTTGCACCGTTGCGTTTTCCACGACGTATTGAAAGGGTTTGAGGTAGATCTCCCGCAGCGTCTGTTCGTCCGCCCAGGTGCACAGGTTGGTCACGCGCTGGATCTCGGTGTCGTTGAGCGCGAAGTGCTTGATATAGGCATAGCACCCCTTGGACGCCGCGCCCTCCACGACCGCCGCCGCCATTTTCCCGCTCAGAAGGGGGTCTTCCGAATAATATTCGAAATTGCGCCCCGCGAACGGGCTGCGGTGAATGTTCATGGCGGGGCCGTACCAGCCCTGGATGTCGTTGTCTTTGACCAGGGATTCCTCGCCGACGGCGACGCCCATCTGCCGTGCCAGCTCCGTGTTGAACGTGGAGGCGATGACGACTTCCGAGCAATAGGCGCAGCAGCCCGTCGAGCCCCAGAGGGAAGAGAAACCCTGCGGTCCGTCGAAGTCCTTGGTCTCCGCCTTGCCCAGCGACTCTATTTCGCCCGTGTTGTATGCCCCGTCGATGAGCACCAGATTGGCTTTGGTATAGTCCGTCTCCGTCAGCTGATCGAGGTAACTGTCCCATGCTTCGTCCCCGTAGGGAAGGCCGCGCATATTGGAAAGCACCATCGTCTTTTCCCCGTTCGTCGCGGGCATGGATACGTTCTCTTTCCGCAACATCGTTTTGGCGTCGAAGGGCTTTAACATATCCGCCACCGTGCGGGTGACTTGCTTTCCGTCCTCTTCATAGCGCAGTTCGATCTCCTTGGCGCGGCATTGGGCGTCCGTCGGGGCGGAGGGGAAGGAGTCTGCAAAACCGGCGCGGCTCATCAGCGAGGCGTGCCCCGTGCCGGGGGCGAACATCGCGGACACGTCGTTAAAGCGGTTGCGCGCCGCCTTTTTCGTCAGCAGCCTGTCCCCGTCCGCGCGCGTTTCGTCCTGCGTGTAGAGCACGTCGTTCGCAACGTCCGCGGTATACGTCATGTTCTCTCCCGAAGCGAGGGTGTGCGAATCGTCCCGCAAGGACAGGGTGTACCTGCCCTTTTCCAGAATATACCCGCCGCCCGGGATCTTCACGCCGCGGTAGTCGTAAGACGCCATTTCCCGCTTGGGCAGGGTGAGGGTCACCACGTCCGTTTCGTTCGGCGCAAGCAGTTTGGTCTTGGCAAAATCGCCGAGCGCGACGGCGGGCTTTTCGATGCCCCCCTCGGTGTACGGCGCGGAAAAGTAGAGCTGCACCACTTCCTTGCCCGGGACGCCGCCCGTGTTTTGCACGGTCACCCGCACGGTGCAGGCGTCGCCGTCGTCCGACCACTCCGCGCTCTTGGAAAAGGTCGTGTAACTCAGCCCGTAGCCGAAGGGGTAGACGACCGCGCCGCCGTAGTCGAGAAAGTTCTCCTGTGCCGCCGTTTCATAGTAGCGGTAGCCGAGGTACAGCCCTTCTTCGTAGCAGACAGTATACGCCTCCGCCTTATCGTTGTCCGCGCCGCCCGCCGCCACGTCGCCCGCGCCGATGTCCGTATAGCGCACGGCTTTGCCGCTGTTGGGAAAGACGGGGTCGGCGGTGAAGTCGGCGGCGTACAGGTCCGCGGTCCGCCCCGAGGGGTCGACCGTCCCCGCCAAAATGTCGCCCAGGGCGTTGAACCCCGTCGAGCCGGGACCGCCCACCCAAAGAACGGCGTCCACGCCGTCGTCCGCCTGCAATGCGCCCAGTTCCATGGCGTTGGAGGAGTTGATGACGACGATCGTCTTGGCGTAATTTTTCTTGCAGAATTCCAGCCAGTTTTTCTCATACGCGGAGAGTTCGAGCTGGTGCTGTCCCTCCGCATAGGTGTCATATTCCGCCTTGCCCGTACCGCTCGCGACCGCCGCGGCGAAAGCCGCGCTGCCTTGGGCGTCCCGCTTTAAGTCGTCGGACAGGTCCCAGCCCTCGCCGCCCGCGCGGGAGATGACGTAGACCGCCACGCCGTTTCCGCTCACGGCAAAGGGCTTCGCGTTGCCCGTTTGGTCGGTGTATGCGACCTCACCGATGAGCCACTGCGATCGGTCGTATCGGTCCATCGTGATGGAGCAGCGCGCGTATTTGCTCTTTTCGGCGGTGAAATAGTTGTACGAGGCGGGGTCCATGGTAAAGCCCGCCTGCTGTATGCCCGCATAGGGCGTGACCGCCTTGCCGACGTCCACGTTGCCCGAGCCCGATCCGCCGTACAGGGGATCGACGGCGCCCCTGCCGATGAGGCTGATCGTGTCCTGCCCCGCGGCAAGGGGCAGGGCGTCCTGCCTGTTTTTGAGCAGGACGAAGCCCTCTTCGCAGAGTGTCTCCGTTACCTTTTCTCCGTTTGCGACGGCCGCCGCCTTGTCCTTGCGGTAGGCGGGGGCGTAGTAGTCGGCGTCCCAGTCCTCGCTGCCTTCGACCCCGACGACGGACGGACTGCCCTTGCCGAGATAGGTATTCGCCATGGTTTTCAAAAGCGTGCCCGCGACCGTCAGGGCGACCGCCAGCGCCGCCGTCACGCTCATCAGGACGATGAGCAGCACGTGCCGTTTTCTTCCGCTTGTTGCCATAAAATTCTTCCTCCCGAAAAATCAATCTTCTCATTTTATTCTCCGCGTTCGGGGGACAAATTATGCAAAGGGAAGGGGAAAGAGGAAGCGGTTTTTTCGCCGTAAAGAAGGCGGCGGCGGGCAAGAGCGCCCGCCGCCGCGAAAGCGTATCCGAAAAAAGGGTCCGAGACGGCCTGTAAGCCGAGTTCTGTCGTGTACGGTCATCTATCTACGCCCGCCGTCACCGGCGGGCTCAAGCGATATTCACGGATATCCCCGGACGGGCAGCCCTGTGTGGGGATATCCCAATCTTGCATCGGACGGGGTTTACATGGCTCGGGGCGTTACCGTCCCGACGGTGAGCTCTTACCTCGCCTTTCCATCCTTACCGCTGAAAAAAGCGGCGGTTTATTTCTGTTGCACTTTCCTTGAAGTCGCCTTCACCTGCCGTTAGCAGGCGTCCTGCCCTGCGATGCTCGGACTTTCCTCATGACGCTTTCGCGCCCCGCGACCGTATAGCCGTCTCGGACCGTTCTCTATTATAACACAATTTTCCCGAAAAGCATAGGATTTTCACTCCGTTTTGCGCGGAAAATTTTATTTTGCGGGGGACGGGCATAGTACAAACCGTGTTTTTCATACATTGAAACAACGCAGGGCGCCGCCGGCGCGGCGGAAGGGGGAGTACGGCCATGTTCTTTGATTTTCTCTACGCGGTGTTTTCCAAGATCGTCTTTTTCACGGGTGCGGTCATGGGCAGGAACTCCTTTCCCAAGCCGCTGTCCAAGGAGGAAGAGGAGCGGTGCCTGCGGCTCGCCAGGGCGGGGGATAAGCAGGCGAAAGACACGCTGGTGCGGCACAACATGCGCCTGGTCGCGCACATCGTCAAGAAATACGCGGGCGCGGCGGAGACGGACGACCTCATCTCGGTCGGCTCCATCGGGCTCATCAAGGCGATAAACACCTATGAACCGGGGCATGGCACCGCCCTCGCAAGTTATACCGCCCGCTGCATCGAGAACGAGATCCTCATGCTCATCCGCGCCAACAAGAAGCACAAAAACACCCTCTCCCTCTCCGATCCCGTGGGGGTGGATAAGGAGGGGAACGAGCTGACGCTCATCGATCTCTTGTTCGAAAAGGAGGACGGCGTGCTCGACAAGGTGGAGCGCGGGATGGTGCAGGAAAAATTCATCCGCATGCTCAAAGAGAACCTCAGCGAGCGGGAATACACCGTCCTCTGCCTGCGCTACGGGCTGAAAGGGGGCGTGCCCCTGCCCCAGCGCGAGGTCGCGAAAATGCTGCAAATTTCCCGCTCGTACATCTCCCGCATCGAAAAGCGCGCCGTCGAGCGGCTGCGCGGCAAACTCCGCCGCGATGATTTTTTCCCTTGAAAGGAGGACGAAGACATGAGAGAAGGAAAAAGAAGGGACGGAAAGGACGGGAAGGACGTCTATTTGCTTACCCGCTTCACGTTCAACGGCGTCGCAAGTTACGATCTGCCCCTCTGCGGCTTTTCGCTCTGCGAGCGGTTGCGGCGGCGGTATCCTTCCGCCGCGCTGCACCTGGATGAAAAGAAGGGGGAAAACGGAGAGGAACTCCTCGGCATATTTTTGAAAAATCTCGCCGATTATCCCTTCGAACGCCGCCGGCGGCAGCAGAAGATCTTGCTCGATCTCCTGCGCGGCGGCGTGCTCATCGAGGATCTGGAGAGCGTGTACATCGAGGACGGAACGGTCATCGAAGAGGGGGCTCAAATCGGGCATGGGTGCTATATAGAGCGCGATTGTTTCATCGGCGCGGGCAGCCGCGTGGGGCCGTATGCCTATCTTCGGAGGGGCAGCCGCGTGGGCAGGGGATGCCGCGTGGGGGACTTTACGGAGATGAAGAACGCCTCTCTGGGCGACGGCAGCAAAATGGCGCACCTTGCCTATCTCGGCGACGCTTCCGTGGGGAAAAACTGCAACATCGGCTGCGGGGCGGTGTTCGTCAACTACGACGGCAGGGAAAAACACCGCGCCGTCGTGGGGGACGGCTGTTTCATCGGCAGCAACTGCAACCTCGTCGCGCCCGTGTTCGTGGGCGACGGGGCGTACATCGCCTGCGGCTCCACGCTCACCGAAAACCTGGAAGCGGGGGACTTCTGCATCGCCCGCGCGCGGGAGACGGTCAAAAAGGGGCGGGGCGGGGCATATTATCCCCGCAAAGATCCGCCGTAGAACGTCGGGTGCAAGGGGAAATTTTGTCCGCCTTTTTTCCTTTCGGGGCGGGCGGGGCAGGCACGCCCCGCCCGCCCTTCCGCATAGAATACAACGTTATTTTTTTCGATCGGGCCGGCAACGGAAAAGGAGGGGCGCATGGGTATATTTTTCGGAACGGACGGGTTTCGCGGCGAGGCGAACGTCTTTCTGACGGCGGAACATGCCTTTCGGCTGGGCTGTTTTCTCGGGGAATACTGCCGCGAAAAAGCGGGCGCGGGCGAAACCTGCCGCGTGGTCATCGGCAAGGATCCCCGCCGCTCCTCCTATATGTTCGAATATGCCTTGTCGGCGGGGCTGACGGCCTGCGGGGCGGACGCCTACCTCCTGCACGTCACCACCACGCCGTCCGTCGGCTACATCGTCCGCGCGGAGGGGTTCGACTGCGGGGTGATGATCTCGGCGAGCCACAACGGCTATGCGGACAACGGCATCAAACTTCTGGATGCGGGCGGCGAAAAGCCGTGCGGGGACATGATCGCCCGCGCCGAGGCATATCTGAAGACCGCGCCCCCGCCCGCCTTCGTCACGGGGGATAAGATCGGCAGGACGGTGGACTATACCGAGGGCAGGAACCGCTATGCGGGCTATCTCATCTCTCTCTCCCGCTTTTCCTACCGCGGCGTGAAAGTCGGGCTGGACTGTGCCAACGGCTCTGCCTTTTCCCTCGCGCCGAGCGTGTTCGGCGCCCTGGGGGCGCAGGTGTACTGCATCAACGCCGCGCCGAACGGGCTGAACATCAACCGCGGGTGCGGCAGTACCCGTCCCGAAGCGCTCGCCGCGTTCGTCAAAAACCACGATCTGGACGTGGGGTTTGCTTTCGACGGGGACGCCGACCGCTGTATCTGCGTGGACGAAAGGGGGAACGTCGCCGACGGGGACGCCATTCTCTACATGAGCGCGCTGTACCTGCAAAAAGCGGGCGAACTCGACGGCAACAAAGTCGTCTGCACGGTCATGAGCAACAGCGGGCTGTGCGCCGCGCTTGAAAAGCGCGGCATCGGTTGCGAGCGCGTGGCGGTGGGGGACAGACACGTGCGCGAGGGCATGAAGCGTTCGGGCGCCGCACTCGGCGGCGAGCCTTCGGGGCACGTCATCTACGGCAAATATGCGGGCACGGGGGACGGCATCCTGACGGCGGTCAAGGTCATGGAGATCATGCTCGGCGAAAAGAAAAAACTGTCCGCCCTGCTGGAAGGCTACCGCCCTCTCCCGCAAGTCCTGCTGAACGTGCCCGTGAACGACAAGGGGGCGGCGTCGGCGCCCGCCGTGCGGGAGGGCGTCGAGGCGGCGGGGCAGAAGTACGGCGTGCGCGTCATTCTGCGCCCGTCGGGTACGGAGAACGCCGTGCGCATCTTCTGCGAAGGGGAGAGCGCGCCGGCCTGCCGCCTGGCGGCGGGGGAACTGAAGGAACTCGTTCTCGCCGCGCGGCGGGAGAGGGAAGCCAAGGGCGGGGAGGCGTGAATATGTGCGGGATTATCGCGTATACGGGCAAACGACAGGCGGCGGGCATACTGTACGAAGGGCTGACCCGCCTGGAATACAGGGGGTACGATTCGGCGGGCATCGCCCTTTCCGGCGGGCAGCGCATTTGCTGCGTCAAGCGCGCGGGCAGGGTGTCCGCCATTGCGGACGCGCTTACCATGCCCGGGAATTGCGGCATCGGGCACACCCGCTGGGCGACCCACGGCGGGGCGGAAGATAAAAATGCCCACCCCCATGTCTGCGGTAAATTTGCCGTCGTGCACAACGGCATCATCGAAAATTATATGCGCTTGAAGGCGGAACTTGCAGACATGGGGCATGTCTTTTCCTCGGATACGGACAGCGAAACGGCGGCGCATCTTTTGGAGGCGTACTACCGGGGCGACCTTCTGGAAGCGGTGCAAAAAACCGTGAGAGAACTCGAAGGATCCTTTGCCCTCTGCCTCCTCTGCGCGGACTATCCCGACCGCGTGGTCTGCGTGCGCCAGAAGAGCCCGCTCATCGTGGGCGCGGGGGCGGACGGCATGCTTGCCGCCAGCGACATCCCCGCGCTCGGCGCGTGCAAAAAGATCCGCGTGCTCTCCGACGGGGAGATCGCCCTGCTCTCCCCCGAAGGGGCGGAATTTTTCGATTTTTCGCTCTCCTCCCTGCCCGCCGCGTTCACCGACAACGCCGTGCGTTCGGTCGCCGTCGAAAAGGGGCGGTACGCCCATTTCATGCGCAAGGAGATCGGCGAAGAGGGGCGCGCCGTTCGGGATACGGCAAGGGCGTTCGACGGCAGGGAGGGGGCGCGGCTGGCGGCCGACGCGGGCTTGTTCTCCCGCATCTACATCGCGGCGTGCGGCACGGCGTACCACAGCGCGCTGACGGGAGCAAGTCTGCTCGAAGAGGCGCTCCGCGTGCCCGTCACGGCGGAAACGGCGGGCGAATTCTGCTGCCGCCGCCCGCTGCTCGGCAGAGATACCCTTGTCCTGGCAGTCAGTCAGAGCGGCGAAACGGCGGACACCCTCGCCGCGGGACGGCTGGCGAAAAAGCGGGGCGCGCGGCTCGCCGTGCTCACCAACGCGGGCTATTCCACTCTCGCGCGGCTCGCCGACTATCGGTTTTTGACATATGCGGGCGTGGAAGTGGGGGTGGCGGCGACCAAGACCTATGCCGCCCAACTCGCCTTTTTCTATGCCCTCGCCGCCTTTTTGCGGGGCGGCAGGGCGGCGTTTCTGGAAAAATTTCCCGCGGTGCATAAAAAGCTGCTGCGGGAAGAGGGGCGCATCCGCCGCCTCGCCGCGGACGTCGCGTCCGCGCGGGGGGTCTATTTCATCGGCCGCGGCGCCGACTATCCCTCCGCGCTCGAAGGCAGCTTGAAGCTCCGCGAGGTGTCCTATCTTCCGGGCGCGGGGTACGCCGCGGGGGAACTCAAACACGGCAGCATCGCGCTTCTGGACGAAACCGCCGTCGTCGTCGCCGTCGTCACCCAGAAACGGTTGAAGGAAAAGAGCAAAAACGCCGTGTGCGAGGTGCGTTCGCGCGGGGCGAAGGTCATCGCCGTCACGCCCTTTTCCGACGTTCCCGCCGACGCGGTCCTGCCGCTGCCGCCCTGCCCGCAGCGGTACTACCCGCTCGCGTCCGAGGTGCCCCTGCAGCTTTTGGCCTATCACACCGCGCTCGCGCGCGGGCTCGACCCCGACCGTCCCCGGAACCTCGCCAAGAGCGTCACGGTGGAATAAAAAAAGGGGGCTTGCGTCCGCGTGTATCCCTTCATCTCCTTGACAAAGCCCTCGGAAAGGGGTATACTTTCGGTAACGACAGCAAGGAGAAAAAGCGATATGGACAAAAACAAGAAAATTCTCGTCACGGGCGGCGCGGGCTTCATCGGCAGCCACACCGTCGTGGAACTGCAGAACGCCGGCTACGACGCCGTCGTTCTGGATAATCTCAGCAATTCTTCGCCCGAAAGCCTCAGACGGGTGGAAAAGATAACGGGCAAGCCCGTCAAATTTTACGAGGCGGACATCTGCGACGAGGCGGCTCTCGAAAAGGTGTTCTCCGAAAACGACATCGGCGGCGTCATTCATTTTGCGGGGCTCAAAGCCGTGGGCGAAAGCTGCCGCAAGCCTCTTTTGTATTACCGGAACAACATCGGCGGCACATTGAACCTGCTCGCCGTCATGGGGCGGCACGGCGTCAAGAGCATCATTTTCAGCTCTTCTGCCACGGTGTACGGCGAGCCCGAACGGCTGCCGCTCGACGAAACCTGCCGCCTGTCCACGACCAACCCCTACGGTTCGACCAAACTCATGCAGGAGCGCATCCTGCAGGACATCTATAAGGCGGATGACGAATGGCAGGTCGTCCTGCTGCGCTATTTTAACCCCGTCGGCGCGCACGAGAGCGGGCTCATCGGCGAGGATCCCAACGGTATTCCCAACAACCTCATGCCCTACGTCGCGCAGGTGGCAAGCGGCAAACTCAAAGAGATCAACGTGTTCGGCGACGACTATCCCACGCCCGACGGCACGGGCGTGCGCGACTATATCCACGTGGTCGACCTCGCCCGCGGGCACGTCGCCGCGCTCGACAAGATCGTAAAGAGCGGGGTATACATCTATAACCTCGGTACGGGCAAGGGGTACAGCGTGCTCGACATGATCCACGCCTTCGAAAAGGCGTGCGGCAAAAAACTCCCTTACCGCATCGCGCCCCGCCGCAGCGGCGACGTCGCCGCCTGTTACGCCTCGGCTGAGAAAGCCAGGCGGGAACTCGGCTGGGAAGCGAAATACGGCATCGAAGAGATGTGCGCGTCCCAGTGGAAGTGGCAGAGCATGAACCCCGACGGTTACGCAAAATAAAATGTTCTCCGTTCCGCGACGGATAAAGGGCGGGCGCCGGCATACGGCGCCCGCTTTCGTTTCGTTTTGCAGGGAAAGGTTGTCTTTTTTCCGTTCGGCGCGGACATGCCCGCCCTTTTTTCGGCTTGCGTTTTGCAGAAAAACTTTTTACAAAAAAATGACATTTTTATTACAAAAATCGTGAAAATTTTATATATCGCGCTGTTATAATAAAAGGGAACGAGAGGGGGAGAGAAAGGAGAATATATGCCGGCTGCCTATGCACACCTGAAATTCGGCAGGGAAGTCCTTGCGGCTCTGCCCGATCCCGCCGCGGCGGTCATCCGCGAAAATTTTGATGCCTACGCGCTCGGACTGCACGGGCCGGACGTGCTCTTCTACTATCGGCCGCTTTTTCCGAACAAGACGAGTGCGGTCGGCTACCGCCTGCACGACGAGCCGGCGTCCGATTTTTTCTGCGCCGCCCGCGCGACCTATCTCGGGCGCGGCGCCCGCCCGCTCGACAGGGCGTACCTCTTCGGCTTTCTGTGCCACTTCGCCCTGGACAGCGCCTGTCATCCGCTGGTGAACGCGAAAATTGCTTCTTCGGGCGTGACGCATACCGAGATCGAGTCTTCTTTCGACCGTATGCTCCTTCTCGAGGACGGAAAAGAGCCGTTTTCCGTTGACTTGACGGGGCACATTTTGCCGACGGATGCGAATGCCGACGCGGCGGGGGCATATCTCGGAACGGACAAAAAAAGGACGGCGAAAGCCATCCGCTCCATGAAATTTTACAATTTCCTGTTGCGCGCGCCCGGCCGGATAAAGCGGGGCATGGTTGTGTCTTTGCTGAAATTGAGCGGCAATTATAAGGAGATGCACGGCATGATGCTGCCGCTGCAAAAGGATGAACGGTGCGCGGACAGCGATCAAGCGCTGCGCGCCGCGTTCGCCGAAGGGGTCGGCGTGGCGGAAGCGCTCATCGGATGGTACGAAAACTTTTTGCGCGAGGGCGGGGAAGCGCCCGAACGGCTAAAACGGAATTACGAATAAAAGGAGGCACCCATGGCTGCGGAAAACACGGTCGAAAATACGGCGGGAAAACAGAAAATGACGCGAATGGAAAAGAGCTGGATCTTGTACGACGTCGGCAACTCGGCATTCACGCTGCTCGCCAGCGCCGTTCTGCCCATCTACTTTAATTATCTCGCAGGGGAAGGGGGCGTCGGCGAAACGGACGCCACGGCGTATTGGGGATATGCCGCCAGCATTGTCACGCTCATTGTCGCCGTTCTCGGCCCGACCCTGGGCACGCTCGCCGACTTCCGCGGGTTCAAGCGTCCGCTCTTTCTCTTCGCCGCGGCGATCGGCATAGCGGGCTGTGCCGCGCTCGGCGTGCCTCTTCCATGGATCGCCTTCCTCGTCGTGTTCGTCCTCGTCAAGGCGGCGTACTCGACCAGCCTGGTCTTTTACGACTCCATGCTCTGCGACGTGACGACCCGCGACCGGCTGGACAAAATTTCCGCACAGGGGTATGCCTGGGGGTATATCGGCAGCTGCATTCCCTTCATCATCAGCATCGTGCTCATCGTGTTTACCCCCCTCGATTATACGGTCTCCATGCCGCTGGCGTTCGCCGTCAACGCGCTGTGGTGGTTCGTCTGCACCCTGCCGCTGCTGAAAAATTATTCGCAGAAGTACTATGTGGAACGCCGCCCGCACGCCGTGCGCGAGAATTTCAAACGGCTCTTTTCGGTGTTTTCCAAAAAGACCCGCCTGCCCAACCGCAAGGGCATCGTTCTCTTTCTCGTGGCGTTCTTTTTCTACATCGACGGGGTGTACACGATCATCGACATGGCTACCTCGTTCGGCACCGCGCTGGGGTTTGACACGGCCAACCTGCTCATCGCGCTCCTGGTCACGCAGGTCGTCGCCTTTCCCGCCGCCATCGCCTTCGGCAAGATCGCTTCCCGCGTGCGCGACGACGTTCTCATCCTCGTCTGCATCGCCGCCTATGCGGGCATCGCCCTCTTTGCGGTGTTCATGACCCAAGTATGGCAGTTCTGGATCCTCGCCGTCGCGGTGGGCATCTTTCAGGGCGGCATCCAGGCGCTCTCCCGCTCCTATTTTGCCAAGATCATCCCCGGGGAACAGTCGGGCTGCCTCTTCGGCATCCTCGACATCTTCGGCAAGGGCGCGGCGTTTATGGGCACCCTGCTCGTGGGCGTCGTCACGCAGGCGACCGGTTCGGTCAACCTCGGCGTCGTGCCCATCGTCTGCCTCTTCTGCGCGGGGCTGGGCATGTTCCTCGTATCCATGCGCGTCAACCGCCGCCATGCCGCGGCGGCAGAACCGCCTGCCGGCTCCGAACGCTCCGCCGCACCCGTTCCCGCGCCTTCCGCGGAATGGCAAAAAGGGAATACGCCTTCGGCGGACGGGAATGCGTGACGCGCATAAATACATGATTTTGTTCACACTATCTCACTTTTTTCCTCCCTCTGATCCGGCTCCGTCATCGGGCCGGATTTCTTTTTGTGCCGCTTTTTCCGGCGGTTTTGACGGCTCCGGGTCCGCGGCGGTGGGGATGAACTGCCCCGCGAAGCGGCTCTTACCGCGGCGCAGGACGTAGAAATAGCCGAGGGCGGAAAACACCAGCGCGCCGACAAAGTTTAAGATGAGGTCTTTCATGGTGTCGATCACGCCGACGTCGAGAAAGCCCCCTTCGATGACCGCCAGGACGTTGCCTTCGGCGTCGTACAGGACGGTGCGGGCGATGTTCTCGACGGATACGACGATGTTTTTGCGGCTCTCGTCCAAAAGCACGCTGCGCACGGCGTCGACGAGGAAGTCCTTCTGCATGTCCGTGTGAAAGACGGCGTCCATGAAGAATTCGAAGAACTCCCACAGCGCGCCCACGGTCATGGAAAAGGAGAATGCCACGACGGCGAGAAAGAGAGGGGAAAGGTTCGGTTTCCTGCGGCGGCGGTTCATGAGCTCGGCGAGGGCAAATCCGACCGCCGCGCATAAAAATCCGTTCACGAGGTGCAGAAGGCTGTCCCATAGCGGCACGTTGACGTAGAATGCCGCCGCCTCGCCGAGCATTTCCGAGCAGAAGATAAAGAGCAGAATGACGATCTCCAGTGCGGAGGGCAGTTCTATGCGAAACGCCTCCTCCGCCAAGAAGGGCGCCAGAAAGAGGAGCAGGGTGAGTACGCAGAAAAACGCCGTCGTCCAATGCCCCGCGGCGACGGCAAAGACAAGGGCGGCAAGCACGGTCAGGCGCAGGGCGGCATAGACGAAAAAGGTGGCTCTGTGCGCCCGCGCCTGCCGCCGTATCCGCCGCCAAAGGGAGGGAGATCCTGCGCCTTTTTTTGTTCCGTTCTGCCCGTTTTTTCCGCCTTTCATACCTTTGAGTATCTCCCTTTTCGGGCTCGGTTATGTACGGGCTGCCGTCCGCGGAGAGAAAACGCCCCGCCGGAGATGTCGGCGGAGCGGAAGGGGCGGTCGCGGAAAGTGAGGGAACGCCCGCTTTCGGGGCGGGGTCAGCGGCGCACGAGGCGCGCGGCGTAGAAGTTCAGGGGGCGGCGGCAGAGGGCGCGGTAGATCTTGTCCGCTCTTTCGTTCAGCGCAAAGCAGTCCTTCGCGTCGTCCGTCAGCGCCTCTTCGTCCCCCTTGCGCACCAGAAGGGGCAGTCCGCTCCGGCTCAAAACTCCCAGCGTTTCGTCCGCCTTTGCGGCGTTCACCGCCAGAACGTTGCAATAGAGCGGGGCGCGCAGAAAGCGCCGCACGTCGTGCTCTTCTATCCCCAAAGCCAGGGAAAGCAGGATGCGCCTGAGCCGCGCGGCGGTATAGCGGCGGGAAGTCGCCCTTTGCACGACCTCTTCCGCCGTAAAACATTCTTCCGCCAGGTTCTGCAACCGGTGTTCCAGCCCCTCCGAGCAGTCGGGCGCGCCCGCGACCCGTTCCGCGGGTGCGGAAACGAGGGCGTAATATTCCGCCGCGTCCAACCGTTCCGCCCTGCTTTTATCGAGGGCAAGGGGCAGGTCTTCAAAGACGAACTCGGGTACGTTTTTTCTGATTTTTTCGGACATGCCCCCCGCGTAAAGGGCGTTCCGTATCGCCGAAGCCGAGGAAAGATTTTCGTGCAGTTTTCCGTCCGTCTCGCCCGCGCCCGTCCGCCGCAGGGGCAAAAGTCCGATGTCCGCACCCGTCCGCAGGACCGCTTTGGCGTATTCGATCCCGAGCATGTTGTTCGGCGCGGAGAAAAGCCGTTCGTCCGCCAGGGGCATGCCCGCCTTCAAGGCGGCAAAGCGCGCTTTGGCGAAGGACTGCCCCGCGTCCAGCTCCCGCCGCAGGGCGTCGCGGAAGGCGGGCGGTTCTTCGAGAGAGAGCCGTGCCGCGGCAAAAAAATCTTCCGCTTTCCCGCACTCGCATCCGAAGGCAAGCTTTTTGACGGCGGGGATGCGGGAGAGAATGTTCATGGCCCCCGCGGCGAAGGTTTCGGCGTTCCCCGCCGCAAAGGGGACGGGCAGTTCCAGAACGGCGTCCGCGCCGCCCAGAACGGCGTGCGCCGCGCGGGTATGCTTGTCCAAAACCGCCGCCTCGCCCCGCTGCACGAAGTTTCCGCTCATCAGGCAGAGCAGCATACCGCACCCCGACAGGGCGCGCATCTCTTCCAATTGGCGGCGGTGTCCGTTGTGGAAGGGGTTGTATTCGCAGATGACGGCGCACGCCGTCTGCGCGTTTTGTTTGTCGTTTTTTTTCATAAAATTACTTTACAATTGGCGAAAGGGGTAGTATAATAGAAATATTCATAAATATTTCTTGCGAAAAGTATAACATATTTTTGACGGCAAGTAAAGAAAAAAAATCCATTTGTCCGGAAACGGCACAGGAGGAAATCGAGAAAATGGCTGATTTACTGCGCAAAATCAAGGAACGCGCCAGAGCGGCGCAAAAGACCATCGTGCTCTGCGAGGGCGAGGACAGGCGCGTCGTCGAGGCGGCGGCGCAGGTGACCAAAGAGGGGCTCGCCAAGATCGTGCTCATCGGCAACAACGCCGAGTGCGAAAAAGTCGCCCCCGGCGTAGACCTGACGGGCGTCACTCTCATCGACCCCGATACGTCCGAAAAGACGGCGGAATACGCAAAACTCTTATATGAACTCAGAAAGGCAAAGGGCATGACGGAGGAAGAGGCCTTCCGCCAGGCGCACGACCGGACGATGTTCGGCGCGCTCATGCTCAAAAACGGGGACGTGGACGGCTATGTTTCGGGCGCCTGCCACTCCACGGCAAACACCCTGCGCCCCGGGCTGCAGGTCATCAAGACCGCGCCGGGCACCAAACTCGTTTCCAGTTGTTTCGTCCTGGTTGCGCCCGAAGGGGGCAACGCCTTCGCGCCCGACGGCGCGC
>JAGHJP010000052.1 GCA_017886575.1 Clostridia bacterium | reverse complement strand
TGCTCCCCTCCGATTATGCCGATTTCGATCTCTTCATCGCGGGCAAACACGTCTTTGTCGCCTATGAAAACTTTTCCGCATGGCTGCATTATTTCGGCGGCAACTTTCTGACGGACAAGCTGAAAAAAAAGCCGTCCGGACGGCTGGTGCGGTTGACGACGAAAGCGTATGTCAACGCCATCAAAAACAATCCCGTGGACATACTTTCGCATCTCAATTATCTGTGCTTTGCCGACGCGGTGGAGGTGGCGAAGTGCGCCGCCGACTACGGGACGTACATCGAGATCAACACCAAAAAGACGCACCTGACGGACGAGGAGTGGCAGAACGTCGTCGACAAGACCGCGGCGCGGTTCGTCATCGATTCGGACGCCCATTCCCCCGGCCGGGTGGGGGATACCCGCCTCGCGGAAGAACTCTTTGCACGGGTGGCCTTTCCCTTGGATCGCATCGACAACATCGACGGCCGCACGGCCGCGTTCCGGCTACAGGCGTATAAGCGGGAGCATTTGTAAGGCGTCTACGAGCGAGGTGAAAAAATTGGCAAATTTCACGTCCGGAATCAAGCGGGAATTTCTCCATAAAAAGCCGCAGACCAGGCAGGGAAAAACGGCGGTGTTTTCGGCGTTCATCCGCACGGGCGGCTGTATTTCCTTCACACAGGAGGGACCGGGATTCTTTCTCGTCACCGAATCGGAGAAGATCGCCGAGTACTACGTCGCCCTCGCCGAGGAGTTGTACGGGGTGCATTGTACGGTCAACGCGGCGGCGGATCGCCTGCGCGGCAGGGACAAGCTGACCGTCGCCTATAACGGCGACAGGACGTTCGACGTGCTCATCGACGCGGGCGTGTTCGAAAAGGGTGCGGCGGGGAATTACGAATTGTATGCGGGCATCCCGCCCCGAATCGTGGCGGACGAAGAGAGCCGCCTCGCCTATATCCGCGGGGCGTTTCTGGGCGGCGGCAGCTGCACTCTGCCCCGCGCGGGCGCAAAGACGGGGTATCACCTCGAATTCGTGTTCGCCCACGAGGAGACGGCGGAGGATTTTGCTTCCCTGCTCGCCTCTTACGAACTCATCGCCAAGATCATCCGCCGCAAGGAAAGTTTCGTGGTCTATCTCGCCTCGCTCGCCGCCATTTCCGATTTCCTGGCGGTCGCGGGGGCGCAAAATTCCCTCGAACGGCTCAACCTGACGGCGGAGGAGCGGGAGGAAAAGAACAACTCCAACCGCGTGAACAACTGTTTCGTGGGCAACATGGATCGCACGGCGACGGCGGCGGCGCGGCAGAGCATCGCCATCGCCTGTCTTGCCGAGCGCGGCATTCTGCCCCGTCTGGACGAGGAACTGAAAGCCGTCGCCGCGGCACGGCTCAAAGCCAGGGAGGCCTCCCTGTCCGAGCTGGCGGACGCGTTGGGGCTGAGTAAGAGCTGCGTCAATCACCGCATGCGGCGCATCATGGAATTATACAGAGAACTTACGGACGAAGGAGAGGAAGATAAGAGAAAATGACCGATTTCGTACACTTGCATCTGCATACCGAATACAGCCTTCTGGACGGCGCGGCGAAGGTGGAGGACCTCGTCGATCACATGGTCAAAAACGGCATAGACACCTGTGCCGTCACCGACCACGGCAACATGTACGCCACCCTGTATTTTGCCGAGGAATGCCAAAAAAGGGGGCTGAAATACATCATCGGCTGCGAACTCTACATGACCGACGACCGCTTCGTCAAGGAGCCGGGCACCAAGACCGAGCACCTCATCCTGCTCGCCAAGAACAAGACGGGTTACCGCAACATCGTCTGGCTGGACTCCATGTCCTACATCGAGGGGTTCTACGGCAAGCCGCGCATGGATTATAAGACGCTGAAGGAGCATTCGGAGGGGGTCATCTGTCTGTCCGCCTGCCTGGCGGGCCGCATCCCGCGCCTGCTTGCCGCGGGCGATTACAAGGGTGCCAAGGCATTCGCGCTCGACATGAAGGAAACCTTCGGCGGCGATTTCTATATCGAATTGCAGGACCACGGGCTGGCCGAGGAAAAGCAGATCCTGCCCGAACTCATCCGCCTGGGGCGGGAACTCGACATTCCGCTCGTCGCCACCAACGACGTGCATTATATCAACAAAGAGGACTGGGAGGTGCAGGACATTCTCCTGTGCATCCAGACCAAAAAGACGCTCGACGACCCCAAGCGCATGCGATTCGGTTCACGCGAGTTCTATTTCAAGAGCGGCGACGAGATGGCGGAACTGTTCTCCTACGTCCCCGACGCCGTTTCCAACACCCGCGTCATCGCGGACAAGATCGAGGAGCCGGTGTTCGACTTGAAGCCGAACGGCGACCCCGTCTACGACAAGTCGCTCATCCCGCTGTATACCCCCGAGGACGGTTCCTCTGCTCCCGAATATCTCACCCGCCTGACCTGGGAGGGGCTGCCCCGCCGCTATGAGAACATAACGGAGGACATAAAAAAGCGGGTGCAGTACGAGCTGGACGTCATCATCAAGATGGGCTTTGCCGACTACTTCCTCATCGTGTGGGACTACATCAACTGGTCGCGCAGCCAGGGCATTCCCGTGGGCCCCGGGCGGGGCTCGGGCGTGGGCAGCATCGTCGCCTATTCGGTGGGCATCACCGACGTCGATCCCTTGAAGTACGACCTCATCTTCGAGCGCTTTCTGAACCCCGACCGCGTATCCATGCCCGACTTCGACGTGGATTTCTGCACCAAGCGCCGCTACGAGACCATCGAGTACGTGCGCCGCAAGTATTCGCCCGAAAAGGTGGCGCAGATCGTCACTTTCGGCACGCTCGCTTCCCGCGCGGTCATCAAGGACATCGGCCGCGTCATGCGCGTGCCCTATTCCGAAACGGACAAGGTCACCAAGCTCATGGACGGCAAATCGACCATCGCCGAGCTTCTGGGGCTCAATATCCCCAAGATAGAAGAGAAGCTGAAGGACCCGACCATGCCCGAGGAAAAGCGGCTGGAGCTGGAAAAGAACCTGCGCGAACAGCAGGGCAAGCGCAACCGCGACTTCATCGAGGTGTACGAGGGCAATCCCGATCTTCGCAAAGTCATCGACTTCGGCTTAAAACTCGAGGGCATGCCCAAGAATATCTCCGAACACGCGGCGGGCGTCATCATCTGCCGCAAGGTGCTCGCCGAAAACGTGCCGCTCGCCCGAAACGGCGACGACATCGTCACGCAGTTCGACATGAAAGAGGCGGAATCGGTCGGCATGCTCAAAATGGACTTCCTGGCGCTGACCACCCTGACCGACATCCAGAACACCCTCGACTACATCAAGGAAGACTACGGCATCGACATCGACTTCCACAAGATCGGGTACGACGTGCCCGAGGCATACCAGCTCATCTCGTCGGGGGACACCGACGCGGTGTTCCAACTCGAACAAGGAGGCATGAAGAAGTTCATGCGCGACCTGCAGCCCGAGCGGCTCGAGGATCTCATCGCCGGCATCTCGCTCTACCGCCCCGGTCCCATGGACTTCATCCCGACCTACATCCGCAACAAGCACAATCCCGCCGAGATCAAGTATGACACACCCCTTCTGGAACCCATTCTCAAAAATTCCTACGGGGTCATCATCTACCAGGAACAGGTCATGCAGATCTTTCAGAGCCTCGCGGGCTATACCTTCGGGCAGGCCGACCTCGTCCGTCGCGCCATGGCGAAGAAAAAGAAGAAGGAACTGATGGCGCAGAAGGACAAGTTCATCTACGGCGACGTCAAGGAGGGGGGCACCATCACGGGCTGCGTTTCGCACGGCATCTCCCCCGAGGTCGCGGCGAAGATCTTCGCCGACATGGAGAGCTTCGCTTCCTACGCCTTCAACAAATCGCACGCCACGGCGTATGCCGTCGTCGCCTATCAGACGGCATACTTAAAACAGTTCTACCCCAAGCAGTTCCTGGCGGGTGTCCTGAACGACCGCCTCGACAAGATCGAGGAGATCTCCAAGTACGTCGTGTACATGAAGGAGAAGAACATTCCCGTCCTGCCGCCCGACGTCAACCGTTCGCGCGCGGAGTTCCGCGTGGAGGGCAGCGGCATCCGCTTCGGGCTCTCCGCCCTGCGCGGGGCGGGCGAGGACGCCGTTGCCAAGGTCATCGCCGAACGCAACGAACACGGCCCGTTCAAATCCTTCCAGGATTTCCTGATGCGCTGCACCAAGTACATCAACAAGCGCGTGGCGGAGTGTTTCATTCTGAGCGGCGTATGCGACTGTTTCGGCAAACACCGTTCGCAGTACTATGCGGTGTACGAGGACGCCATGACCCGCATCGCGGGCATGGAAAAGCAGAAAAACAGCGCGCAGATCTCCCTCTTCGGCAGCATCATCGAGGAGCCGGAGATCGATATCGTCTATCCCGACATTCCCGAATTTGACTACAACGACAAGCTCGCCCGCGAAAAACAGGTGCTGGGCGTCTACGTCAGCGGGCATCCCTTCGAAAATTACATTTCGGCGTTCAAAAACTGCAGCTTCAACTGCTCTCTCCTCTCCGATACGGAGGAGGACGAGGACGGCACGGTGACCTACAACAGCCTCAAAGACGGGCAGCAGGTCACCATGGGCGGCATCGTGTCTGCCGTCAAAAAACTCAACACCAAGCAGGGCGCGTCCATGGCGTTCGTCACGGTGGAGGACCTCTACGGCAGCGTGGAGTGCGTCGCCTTCCCGAACACCTACGAGAAGATCAAGAGTTTCCTCGCTCCCGACGTCGTCGTCGCGCTCAGCGGCAGACTGGATCTCAGCGACGGCAGGCGTCCGACCGTTCTCCTCGACAATATGCAGGAGTTCGACGGCGAAAACCTCAAAAAGGAAAAGGACGGCGCGGGCGGCGCCCAGCAGCCGCAGAAGCAGGGCGTCCTGTGGCTGAACGCCACTGCCCTTGACGAAGGGGAGTTCGAGGAACTGCAGGACATGCTTTCGGCGTACGAGGGACCTACGGAGGTCAAGATCCTGCGCGGCAGGCAGAAGTTCCTCTATCCCCGCGGGGTCGTCCGCAGCAAGGCGTTCGAGGCGGAACTTTCCACGTTTTTGCCCGCCGAGTGCGTCAAGTACGTCTGACGGGGCGGCAGAGCAGAAAAATTTATTGCAATCATAGCCTTTTCAAATTGTATTTTGCTTTCATTTTGCAAAATATCGGAAAAAAATATCCGAAAACTTCCCGAAAACACTTTCACTTTTCCCGGTTATTTGGTATAATCAAGGAGAATGAAATTTTATAGTTTTTCGGATCGGAGGTTTGAAGAATGAAACGTATCGGTTTACTCACGAGCGGCGGCGATGCGCCCGGCATGAACGCCGCCATCCGCGCGGTCGTCCGCACGGGCATCTATTTCGGCATGGAAGTTTACGGCGTGGAATGCGGCTATGCGGGGCTCATCAACGACGACGTCATTCCCATGAGCATGCGTTCGGTGTCCGACATCGTCCAGCGCGGCGGCACTATGCTTCGCACGGCGCGGTGCCTGGAAATGCTCACCAAGGACGGGCAGCAGAAGGCGGTCAAGACGCTCAAGAACAGGGGCATCGAGGGGTTGGTCGTCATCGGCGGCGACGGTTCCTTCCGCGGCGCGAAAGTGCTCAGCGAGGAATACGGCATTCCCACCATCGGCATCCCCGGCACCATCGACAACGACCTCGCCTATACCGATTATACCCTCGGTTTCGACACGGCGGTCAATACCTGCCTCGACATCATCAACAAACTGCGCGATACGATGACCTCGCACGAACGCATCTCGGTCGTGGAAGTCATGGGCCGCCACTGCGGCGACATCGCGCTGTACGCAGGCATCGGCAGCGGCGCCGAGATCATCGTCGTGCCCGAAGTGCCCTACGATATGGACGACATCGTCATGCGTATCAACCGTTCGCGCGCCAATCACAAGCACTCCAACATCATCGTCATCGCCGAGGGCGTCATGAGCGCGACGGCGTTCGCCAAGCAACTGCAGGAAGTCACCACCTATTCGGTTCGTCCCACGACCATCGGGCACGTCCAGCGCGGCGGTTCGCCCTCCATGCAGGACAGAATGCTGGCGGCGCAGTTCGGCAACAAGGCGGTGCGGCTCCTGAAAGACGGCATCGGCAACCGCGTCATCGGCATCAAGGAAAATCACATCATCGACATGGACATCATCGAGGCGGTGTCCATGAAAAAGACGTTCAATTATGAGCTGTACAACACGCTGCAGATGATCTCCATGTAATAAAGGGGAACGCTGCCGCATACAGATAAAGACGGTTGCATTTTTCCTTGCGGCCGTTTTTTTCCGTCACCGTTTGACGGCGGCGCAGACGGTTTATAAATGTAAAAAAGGGGCTTTTTGCACGTCGCATGCGGGCGCGCGGGGGCTTACCGGCAGACCAAGGGGGCAGGGGAAACGCTTTTCCCCGCATCGACAGAATGATACTGACAGTTTGTTTGAGTCCGAGCATAGACGTCACCGTGGAGGTGGACGCCCTGGAAGTGGGCAAGACCAACATAGCGAGGCGCAAGCGGCGGCGGCCGGGCGGAAAGGCGCTCAACGTCGCTTTGGGCGTGGCGCGCCTCGGCGGCGACGCGCTCGTCACGGGGTTCATGTACCGCGAGAACGCCGAGACGTTCGAGGAACTTCTGGACCGCGGCGGCGTCAAGCACTCCTTCATCATGACCGAAGGGCGGGTGCGGGAAAATTATAAGTTCATCGACCACCGCTCCATGCTCACCGAGGTCAACGACGTGGGGGCGGAAGTGCCCGCCGAAAACCTCGAAAAGCTCCTGGAACGGGTGCGCCGCCTCTCCGCCGTGAGCCGCGTCACGGTCATTTCGGGCGGGTTGCCGCGGGGCGTGGACGCGTCCTATTACGGCGACCTGTTCCGCGCCGTCGCGCCCGGGTCCCTGCGCGTCGCCGACGCGACGGGCGGCAAGCTGAACGCCGCCGTTTCGGCGGGCGTCGATCTGGTCAAACCCAACCTCGGCGAGCTGGAAAACTGCATCGGCAGGGAGATGACCTGCCGGCAGGACATGCTGGACGCCTGCCGCGAACTGGTGCGCCGCGGCGCGAAAACGGTGCTCCTGTCTTTGGGCAAAGAGGGCGCCATTCTGACGGACGGCAAGGAGAATTATTATTGCCGCAGCACTTCCGTGGCGGTCAATTCCACGGTGGGCGCGGGCGACGCGATGGTCGCCGCGGCGGCGATGAAGATGGCGGAAGGGGCGCCCATGCCCGAGATATTGCGGGCAGGCACGGCGGCAGGTACGGCGGCGGTCACCACCTTCGACGAGATCGCCTTTCCGCGCGAAAAATATCAGGAGATCCTGGAAAGCCTGCAGGTCAAGCGGCTGTTTTAACGAGGTCTATGGAAGAGTTATCCCGCGCAAAAGAAATCGAACGGTCGATCATCAAGCGCTACCGCAAGGAACTTTGGAGCCGCTTCGTGAAGGCGGTCAAGGCGTATTCCCTCATCGGGGAGGGGGACAGGATCGCCGTCTGTATGTCGGGCGGCAAGGACAGTTTTCTCATGGCGAAGCTCTTGCAGGAGCTGCAGCGCCACGGGCAGAAGGACTTTTCCCTGCGTTTTCTGGTCATGGACCCCGGCTATCTCCCCGCCAACCGCGCCCTCATTCTCGAAAACGCCGCGCTTCTGGAGATCCCCGTGGAAATTTTTTCCTCGCCCATCTTCGAGGTCGTTGAACAGGCGGGCGGGTCGCCCTGCTACCTCTGCGCGCGCATGCGGCGGGGGTATCTCTACGAACATGCCAAGAGCCTGGGCTGCAACAAGATCGCCCTCGGGCACCACTTCGACGACGCGATAGAAACCACGCTTTTAAGCATGTTCTACGGCGCGGAAGTCAAGACCATGCTCCCCAAACTGCACTCCACCTCCCATCCCGGCATGGAACTCATCCGCCCCATGTACTGCATTCACGAAGAGGACATTGTGCGCTGGGCAAACGCAAACGGGCTGACTTTTCTGCACTGTGCCTGCCGCTTTACCGAACGTGTGCAAAACAAGGAAGAGGAGAGCAAGCGGCGGGAAATGAAGGCGCTCGTGCGCGCCCTCAAACAAAAATACGACCGCATCGACGAGAACATCTTCCGCAGCATGCACAACGTCAATCTCGACTGTGTGCTCGGGTATAAGCAGAAGGGTCAGACGCACCTTTTCACCGACGATTACGACGAAACGTGAGGTATAAGATCCCGCCGGAATGCGCAGACTGTCCGGTATGGACAGCATTTTGTTTTATGATATCAAGGAATACGAACGCCCGCTGTTCGAGGCATACAACGGCGGCGCGTTTCTCTTCGATTATACGGAGAGCAAACTGGACGAAAAGACCGTCGCGCTCGCCAAGGGGTACGGCGCCGTCTGTATCTTCGTCAACGACGCGGCGGGCGGCGCGGTCATCCGAAAATTGAAGGAGTACGGCGTGGGGCTCGTCGCGCTGCGCTGTTCGGGCTTCAACAACGTCGACATGGCGGCGGCGGAACAGTGCGGCGTCAGGGTCATGCGCGTGCCCGCCTATTCCCCGTACAGCGTCGCCGAACACGCCATGGCGATGCTCCTCACCCTCAACCGCAAGATACACAAGGCATATATCCGCACGCGCGACTTCAATTTCAGCCTCAACCACCTCATCGGGTTCGACCTGCACGGCAAGACGGCGGGCGTCGTCGGCACGGGGCGGATCGGCAGAACGTTCATCGGCATCTGTCAAGGTTTCGGCATGCGCGTGCTCTGCCACGACGTCCGTCCCGACCCCGCCGCGGGGCTGGAATACGCGCCCATGGAGCAACTGCTCGCCGAGAGCGACGTCATCTCCCTGCACTGCCCGCTCACCGAAGATACCCGCTACATCATCGGCAAAAAGGCTTTTTCGCGCATGAAGGAGGGGTGTATCCTCATCAACACCTCCCGCGGCGGTCTCATCGACAGCGAGGCGCTTCTGGACGCGCTGCTCTCGGGCAAGCTGGGCGGGGCGTGCCTGGACGTGTACGAGGAGGAGGCGGGGCTCTTTTACGAGGATAAGTCCGTGACGGGCGTGCAGGACGAGCTTTTGTCCCTCATCGTGTCCCGCCCGAACGTCATCGTCACTTCTCACCAGGCATACCTGACAAAGGAGGCGCTGGACGAGATCACGCGCACGACTCTGGCAAATTTCCGCGCATTTTTCGGGAAAAACGCCGAAAAAGCATAAAATTATTATAAAAAGTAAGGATTGTTTTATTTTTTCTCTTGTCTTTTTGCAAAAATGCGCCTATAATTGAGTTAATTCATAAAAGAAAAGAGGTCATAAAACAATGGAAAACGAAGAATTGAAAACTTTGCAGGAAGAATTGGACGTCCTCAAATGGAACGACACCCAGGCAAGGGGCGGTCAGGACGCTTGCGGAACGTATGATTATTGCGTGAAGTGCGACAAGAGCGTGGAATATCCCTGCGCGAAAGCTAAGGTCGCGTTCGAGGCGAAGCCCGCTAAAAAGGCCAAGCCCGCGTCCGACAAGGCCGTCCGCGTGAGAAAGACCACGCGGCCCAAAAAGGCGCAGTAACAAAAAATTGACGTGACAAAAAAAGCGGCGGTTTTTCGCAAGGAAAGACTGCCGCTTTTGTTTTTTGTCTTGCAGCCTTCTGTCCGCCCGCGCCGGCGAAAATGTCGCGAACGCCGAAAAATATGCCCGCGGGGCTTTACAGGAGGGGTGCCGTGTGATATAATAAAAGAAAAGGGGGCGTTTCGTCCCGCAAAAAGGAGAGATCATGGAAGAAGAAAAGAAAAAAGTGACGGCGCAGCAAAAATACGACCGTCTGCTCGTCGGCTGGTTCGTCGTCGGCGGGGTGGCGATCGCCGCGCTCATCGCCGTTCTGGCCGCCGGCATCCTGCTGTCGGGCGAGGACGGTCCGACGGCGCCCTTCATCGGGGGAATATTCGGCGTGCTCGGCGTATTCATCGTCGTCATGCTGGTGTACGCTCTCTTTCTCGGCAGGGCGCAGACGGAGATGGCGCGGGAGTTTCTCTATTGGCAGGGGAATAAAGTCAGCGTCAAGACGCCGCTCGACGCGGTGTCCGGTTTCGGGGGGCGGCGCAGGATCAAAACGCCCGTCACCTTTTCCGAAGAGGGGTTTGCCTGGGAAAATCAGTCCGTCTCCTGGGACAGGCTGACGGGCGAAGTCGGCTATACCGGCAACGACGCCGCGGGCAAGGCGATGTGGTATGTCTGCCTGCACGCGAAACAGGGCGACACCGTGCTCTTTTTCTGGTGCCACGTCAAAAATTATACCCTTCTGCGCCGTTTCTGCAAATCGTACATAGCGGGCATGGCGGGGCTGGACGCGTCCTATCAAAAACTGCTCGACCCCGCGCGCCCTCTGCCGCCCCTGCCTTCCGGATCTGCCGAAGGGGAAGAATCGTTCGTGGAAACTTCTTCTTTTGAAGCGGAAGGAACCTCGGGAATGCCGCCATACGCAGGGGGCATGTCCGCGGAAAACGGAGAAACCGTTTCTCCCGTTGCGGCGGACGGCGGCATTGCGGCAGATGTTGCGGAAAATGTAGCGGCGGACGCGGCGGACGACGCCGGGGGACTGCGGGCGGCATACGACGCCGAAACGTCCGCAGGACAGTCGGCTACGGACGGCGCCTTCGTCCGCAGCGTGCCCGCCGGCTTTGCGTCTGCACGGTTTTGCTCCTTCCGCTGGCTGTGGTGGCCGCTCTATTATGTCGTCGTCCTGGGCCTGGGCATCGGCATCGGCGTGCTGTGCCTCTTCGGCGGGCTTGAAGGGGGAACGGCGGTCGCGCCCGTCATCGGCGTGGTGCTCGCCGTCGTCGGCACGCACTATTTCTATGAAAAATTCCCCAAAGGCACCACCGTCATCGACGGCAGGTCCGTCCGCAACACGGCTCCGACGGGCGAAAGGGTCTTCCCCGTCGAACAGACCCGGGCGGCGGACGAAGGGTTCTATATCGCCTTCTATTACGGCGCGGAAAAGGTAAGCATTTTCAATACCAAACGGGCGCGCGCGGTCGTCTGCGCCCTGCCCTTCCTACAAACGGACAAATCGCTCTTCCGCCCCGGGGAAACGGACGGGCAAAATGCCGCTGCGTATCCCGGGGACGGGGACGAAGGGGAATAAACGCCGCATGACGTAAAAAAATAAAACGAAAGCCGCGGGAGAAAATTTTCTCCCGCGGCTTGATTTTTCGCGCATACGATCGCTCAGTCGTTTTCCGCTTGTCCCTGCGGTCCCGCGGCGGGGACGTTTTTCTTCGCCGCGATCTTTACGGCAATGCCCGCTGCCAGTTGTATGCCGCCGAGCAGGAAGAAGTATACCGCCTGTTGCAGCAGCATGCCGACGGCGCTCTGGTGCAGCTGCATATCGTACATGTTCACATAATAATCGGTTGTATCGAACATGGGCGTGACTTTCGGCAGGCAGAAAATGCAAACGATGCATGCAACCATAAAAAGCAAGACCAAAACGGCACAGGGAAGGCGAAGCTTTTGCAGGAACAGAGGCAAAACGACGACCGTCAGCCCGACGAGAGACAGGATGACAACCACGAGGAGCACCGTTGCGGTGCCTTGGTAAAAGTAGTCTGTGTAAAGAGTTTCAAATTTATTGATATTCGGAATGTGCATGAACATATCGATCGCATTCATCAGCAGGGAAAAGGCGCCCGCCACCGCGGCGACGAGGGCGACGGCGTAGATGATGTCGGCGATTTGATTTTTTTTCATGCTTTTTCTCCTTATCATAAAAATAATATGTCTTCATTATAGCACGCTTTTGCCGGGATTACAATAGGGGGAATAAAATTCCCGTGCAAAAATTATGGGCAGATAAAAAGACGGCTCTCCGCAAAGGGAAAGCCGTCTGTCGTTTTGTTGTTTACTTTTTGAATACCGCGCCTTCGGAGGCGGAGGCGACTTGGCTGCGGTAGCGTTTCAGGTATCCCTCTACGGGGCGCATGGCGGGCACGAACTTCTCGCGGCGGCGGGCAATCTCCTCGTCGGGCACTTTCAGTTCTATCTTACAGTTCGGAATGTCGATGGCGATGGTGTCGCCCTCTTCGACCAGTCCGATCAGCCCGCCCGCGGCGGCCTCGGGGCAGACATGCCCGATGGCTGCGCCCCGCGTCGCGCCCGAGAACCGGCCGTCCGTGATGAGCGCGACGTCCGCGCCCAGCCCTGCGCCGACGATGGCGGAGGTGGGGGAGAGCATTTCGCGCATGCCGGGGCCGCCCATGGGGCCTTCGTAGCGGATGACCACGACGTCGCCCTTACGGATCTTGCCCGTCGAGATGGCTTCCATTGCCTCTTCCTCGGAGTTAAAGACGCGTGCAGGGCCGCTGTGGACGTACATCTTGGGGTCGACCGCGCTCTTTTTGACGACCGAGCCCTCCAAGGCGAGGTTGCCTTTCAGGATGGCAAGCCCCCCGTAAGGAGAATAGGGGTCGGACAGGGGGCGGATGATCGAGGCGTCCTTCACGCGCGCGCCCGCGATGACCTCGTGCATGGTCTTGCCCGAAACGGTCAAAACCGAAGTGTCGAGGTAGCCGCCGTCCTCCAGCTCTTTGAGCACGGCGGAAATGCCGCCCGCCTCGTTGAGCTCTTCGATGTAGTGGTCGCCCGCGGGCGCCAGGCGGCAGATGTTGGGGGTCTGCATGGAGATCTCGTTCATCGTGTCGATGGAGATCTGCGACTTGTCCAGCCCCAGTTCGTTCGCCACGGCGAGAAGGTGCAGCACGGTGTTGGTGGAGGCGCCGATGGCGCAGTCCACCTTTTCGGCGTTCTTGATCGCCGCGGGGGTCATGATGTCGCGGGGGCGGATGTTCTTTTCGATGAGGTGCATCACGGCTTCGCCCGCCTCTTCGGCGAGAGCAAGACGGGCGGAGTAAGGCATGGGGACGGTGCCGTTGCCGGGCAGCGCCATGCCGAGCGCCTCGGTGATGCAGTTCATGGAATTGGCGGTGAACATGCCCGAGCAGGAGCCGCAGGACGGGCAGGCGGTGCATTCGTATTCGTGCAGTTCGCTCTCGTCGATGAGCCCCGCGTTGTACGACCCGACGGCTTCGAACATGGTGGACAGGGAGAGTTTTCTGCCGTTCTTGTGCCCAGCCAGCATGGGGCCGCCCGAGCAGAACACGGCGGGCACGTTGACGCGCGCCGCCGCCATCAGCATGCCGGGCACGATCTTGTCGCAGTTGGGGATAAAGACCACGCCGTCAAAGTGGTGGGCTTTGATGAGTATCTCCGCGCTGTCGGCGATGATCTCGCGGGAGGGGAGGGAATAGCGCATGCCCTCGTGCCCCATGGCAATGCCGTCGCACACGCCGATGGAGGGGACGATGACGGGCTTGCCGCCCGCCGCGGTCACGCCGTCGCACACGCGTTTGGCGATCCTGTCGAGCATCATGTGCCCGGGGATGATCTCGCTCTGGGCGCAGATGACGCCGACGAGCGGTTTCTTCATTTCGCTCTCCGACCAGCCGAGCGCGCGCAGCAGGGAGCGCTGCGACGCCATCGCCGTTCCGTTGGAAAAGATGTTGTTCATAGTCTTTTTACTCCTTACAGGGCTTGCGTGAAGCCGAATTTTTTACCGCGGGGCGCGGTCAGATGCGTTCGTTGTAGTCCAGCATGTCCTTGATGCAGCTGTCGCCGCGGGAGATGGCGGTCACGCCCGTGCGCGCCATTTCCAGGATGCCGTAGTCCTTCACCATGTTGATGAAGCCGTCCAGCTTGCTGGACTCGCCCGTCAGTTCGATGACCATGGACGTGGGGTACAGATCGTCCACCTTGGCGCGGAAGATCTGGCAGATCTGGTAAATTTCCGCCCGCTTTTCGGCGGGGGCGTTTACTTTGATGAGCAGCAGTTCGCGGAAGATGGCGTTTTTGGCGTCCACGTGGATGATCTTCTTCACGTCGATGAGTTTATCCATCTGTTTCATCATCTGCGTCAGGATATAGTCGTCGCCGTTGAGAACGATGGTCATGCGGGAGAGGGTGGGGTCCTCCGTCGCGCAGACGGAGAGGGAATCGATGTTATAGGCGCGGCGGGAGAAGAGGGAAGAGACCCGCATCAAAACGCCGCTCTTGTTGGCAACCAAAGCACTGATGGTGTATTGCATATTCTTTTCGTTCCTCCTCGTTAATCCATTTTGTCCATGACCGTGTCGTACGTCGCGTTCGGCTTGATCATGGGCAGCACGTTTTCGTCCGGACCGATGATGCAGTTGACGAGCACGGGCGAAGGGGTGGCAAGCGCCTCTTTCAGGACGGGCACGATGTCCGCTTCCTTTTCGATGGTCATGCCTTTCGCGCCGAACGCTTCGGCAAACTTCACATAGTCCGTCTTTTTCTTCACGTCCGTCTGCGAAAACCTTCTGCCGTAGAATATCTTCTGCCACTGCCGCACCATGCCGAGCGCCTTGTTGTTCATCAAGAGGATGGTGATGGGCAAATTCTGCGTGACGGCGGTGGAGAGTTCGTTCAGGTTCATGTTGAAGGAGCCGTCGCCCGTGACCATAATCACGTGTTTCCCCGTGCCCATCGCCGCGCCGATCGCCGCGCCGAAGCCGTAACCCATCGTCCCCAGTCCCCCGCTCGTGCAGATGCTCCGCGGCGTTTCGAAGGGATAGTACTGCGCCGTCCACATCTGGTGCTGGCCGACGTCGGTGGCGACCACCGCGTCCTTGGGGGCGAGTTTTGCCGCTGCCGTCAGAATTTTATACGCCATGATCGAACCGTTGTAGTCGATGATGTCCTTCTTCTTGCGCTCCTCACACTCCTGCATCCATTCGGTGTGTTTTTGCTTGGGCAGCGCGGTGTTCAGGGCTTTGAGCGCCTCTTTTAGGTCCGCCATCAGGGAAACGGTCGCGGGGACGTTCTTGTCGATCTCCGCGTCCTCGATGTCGATCTGTACGACCGTCTTGCCCTCGGCGAATTTGTCGCGGTTGAGCGCCACGCGGTCGGAAAAGCGCGTACCGAGCGCGATAATGGTGTCCGCCGCGATGCAGGTGCGCGCCGCGGACAGGGTGCCGTGCATGCCCATCATGCCGAGGAAGCGGGGGGAGGAGGCGGGATAGGCGCCCAGCCCCATCAGCGTGCAGGCGACGGGCGCGTCCAGAATATCGGCGAACTTCTTCAATTCTTCGCTCGCCTCCGAGGAGATGACGCCGCCGCCCACCATGATGAGGGGCTTTTTCGCTTTTTTCAGCGCCTCGACGAGAGGCTTTATCGCCTCTTTTGCCACGGGCTTGGGCACATAGGGGACGGGCACGGCGGGCTCGTAATCGGTCTCCGCCTGCTGCACGTTCTTCAAAATATCGACGAGGACGGGGCCCTTTCTGCCCGTCGAGGCGATGCGGAAGGCTTCGCGGATGGTCGGGGCGAGGTCCTCCACGTTCTTGACGATGAAGTTGTGTTTTGTGATGGGCATGGTGATGCCGCAGATGTCCACTTCCTGAAAGGAGTCCCGCCCCAGCATGGACAGGCCCACGTTGCCCGTGATGGCGACGACGGGGACGGAATCCATATAGGCGGTGGCGATGCCCGTGACGAGGTTGGTCGCGCCCGGGCCCGAAGTGGCGATGACAACGCCCGTCTTGCCCGTCGCGCGGGCAAAGCCGTCGGCGGCGTGCGCCGCCCCCTGCTCGTGGGACGTGATGACGTGGTTGATCTTGCCGTTTCTGTACAGGGCGTCATAGATGTCCAGCACCGCGCCGCCCGGATAGCCGAACACGGTGTGCACGTCCTGTTCCAACAGGCAGTTGATCAGAATGTCTGCGCCGGATAATTTCATAAAAATCTTCCTCCATATAGGTTATTCGTGGAGCGCGCGGGGGACATGAAAAACGCCCCGAACCGCACGACTCGGTTCAGGGCGGATATGCTCCGTGTTACCACCTGAATTCGGAAATTTCTCTCCGCACTCTGCCGGCAGCAAAAATCACTGCCGCTGCCCGGGATAACGGCGGGCGCTCCGTCGAGGTCTACTGCAAGCGCGGTTTTCGGTAAATTACTCTTTCTCCGCGCCCGGTTCGGCTCGCTGCTCCGGGGCTACCTTCGGCTCCTGCCCGTTAAGACTTGCACCGACCGTCTTATCTCTGAAACGAGCGCGGGAACTTACTCCTCCCCATCCTTGCATTTGTAAATTATGCGTATTATAACACACCTTTCTCTCCCTGTCAAGTGTTTTTCGGAAAATATTTTTGCCCCGCGGGGATTGATTTTCGGGCGGCGGCGTGGTATAATGGAAATATGATGCAAAGAGGAGGGAACGGATATGAGTTTCGGCAGCCGTCTGGCGGAAAGGAGAACGGAAAAGAATTTGTCCCAGGCGCAGCTTGCGGAACTTGTCGGCGTGTCCGCGCAGACGGTGTACCGCTGGGAGTACGACGTGCGTTCGCCCGACGTGCACCAACTGAAAAAACTGTGCGCCGCGCTCTCCGTCCCGCCCGAATATTTTTTGTGCGAAGAGGGGGAAAAGGCGGAAAAGGTCCCGCCCATGCCCGGAATTTCCGCCGATCCCGTCCATGAAAAGGAAGGGACGGAAGGCGAAAGACTGTCCGCCGCATCGCGGGAGAGCACGGAAAAACTTTTGCGCAGCTGCCGCCGCATGCTCGCCGCGGGCGTCGTCCTCATCGCCGTTGCCGTTGCGGTGTTCGGCGGGGGCATGGCGCTCCTGTTGTCGGCAATGGACGTCCTGTCGGGGATGCAGGGCGAAAGCGCCGATTCCGCCTCTCCGGGCGGCGGTACGGGTTCCGAGTCCTCCGATCCCGTCTTCCCCGGTGCAGGCGAAGCGGGTGCTTCTGCGGGTATGCCCGATTGGCCCGCCTATGTCCTTTTCGCTCTTGCCCTCATCGGCCTGGCGGTCGGGCTCTTCCTGCTCGTACGGTACGGAAAAAAATTGAAACTTCTCCGTGCCGCCGGGGAATGATAAAGTGCAGACAGAAAATCCCGTCCGAGCGACGGGATTTTTTGTTTTTCGGGTAAAATTTGACCGTTCGGTCGGGAAAAACGGCAAATTCCGACCGTTCGGGTATTGCCTTGTCTTCCAGAGTGCGGTATAATGTACGCAGGAAAAGGAGGTTCGGAACGATGCAAAAGAGCAGAAGAGCGATCGTATTGATATGCTTGTGCCTGATCGTCCTGCTTTCGCTCGGACTGACGGGCTGCGAGGATCCCGATCGGGACGTGACCGCCGCGGGGGAACTCTCCCGCGAACAGGTCATCGAGATCCGCGACGCCTATTTCGACCAGATCTACGGCGGCGAACTCTTTGCGGCCTGGAAGTACGACAAGAGCGACATTTCTATTTCGGATTACGGCACCTATGACGGCAACATCGTCGTGGGCATTTCCGATTACGCCGATAAAGATGCCTGGTACGACTGCGCCATATGGGATATGGTCATCGATGAAATATATATTACCAGCTACGGTAAGCCGTTCGCGTTATGGGTCTATCTAAACCCTGCCGCAAACAAAGAGAAAAAAGCCCTGCTCCGTCTGGAAGACGCCTATGAAAAGGGGTACATCGACCGCGACGAGCTGGGGGAGATCGCTTTGCACGCGCGGGAAGGATATGAGAGATCGTATCTGGAATCGGGATACGACGCGGGCGAAAGTTATCCGCCGGGCATGACGGCGGAAGAGGAGAAAGAAGTGCGGCTGGCGTATTTGCAGGCCTTTTATCCCGAAGCGGCCGAAGAGCGGGTGGTGCATATCTTTCTCGTGCGGCAACTCTACACCTGTGCGGATGGCAGCCGGGTGTTCTATCTGTATGAAGATCGCATCGGCCTAAGGCTGGGCGTGCCGGCAAAGGGGGAGGTGCCCCTCACCGTCGGGGGCAGGGAAATATGTACTTTTCCGAACGAGCAGTATAAGATTTTTGTGTACACGCCCGACGGGGAATGCTTGACTTTGCAGGATGCCTACGGCTTGCACGTGACCGAGGGGGATCTGGGTGAAATTTCCGCCAAAGCGCGGGAATGCGGGGAATACTATCTGCCTTTCTAATAAGGGTAAGGAAAAAATTGCAGCGGCCGACGGCAGCCGAAAACCGAAAAAGGAGGAATGGGAATAGATGAAGAGAGGGAAAAGGACGATGATCGCATTTGTTTTCGCGCTGCTTGCCCTGTTTACCTTTGGGCTGGCGGGCTGCTCCGATCCCGACGGAAACGCGACCGCTGCGGGGGAGCTTTCCCGCGAACAGGTCATCGAGATCCGCGACGCCTATTTCGAGGCGATATACGGTGATGAACCCTTCGCGGCTTGGAAGTATGACAAGAATTGCATCGTCATTGTAAAGTATTGCGGCACGTATGACGGCAGCATTGTGGTGATATTGCGCGACAATGCCGAAGAAAATGTAGCGGGGCCGGATGTCGTCGTGTCCGTCTATGTCGACGGCATGCACATCGGCGACCTGCCCAACCCGTTATACGACTATTGGGTCTACCGTCCGGCGACGGGTGCGGTCATGCGCTTGGGCGAAGCCTATGAAGGCGGGTACCTCGACCGCGCCGCTTTGAAACAAATTGCGGCTGTCGGCGGGTGAAGCGAACAGGAAATCTGCGCCCTGCCGGAATGCGACAGGACAAAAAGGAAAAGAGAGATCCCCCTGCGGGCGGTTGCCTGCGGGGGGATCTTTGCGGGCATGGGGCGTTTCTTTTCCCCGTTCGGAAAAAATCGGGCGGGCGGAAAAAAGAGGGGCGGCGGGAAGATATTCCCGAAGGTTCAAAAAATAATCGAAAAAATTTTTGCAAAAAGTATTCCCTTTTTCGGCGGAGTGTGTTATGATAGACTATAACCATGAAAGAGAACGAAGTGTCCTCACAACTGAAAAGGGAGATTGCCTCCTTCCGCGCGGTCGACAAACAGTGGTATCTCGACCTCCTGGACGACGGCAAACAGAAGGCGTATGAGGAAAATCACCTGCACGCCCTGCTCGTCATGCTCCGCGCATACTACCTGTCCAAGGAACGGCAGGCCGTCCGTGCGGCACAGAAGGAGATGACAGCCCTGCGCGCCGCGGACGACCGTTCGGCGGCGGCTTACGCGCGCACGCTCGAATTGAACCGCGTCATCGCCGCCGCCCGCGCCCGCATGGACGGGTACAGGCATTTCTTCGACGAGCCGTACTTCGCCCGCATGGACGCCGAGGACGACAAGGAGGGCTACAACGCCTACTATATCGGCAAGAAGGGGGACATGAATCTCGGGGTAGTGGACTGGCGCGCCCCCCTCGCGCGGCGGTATTATCAGAAGAGCCTGCGCTTCTTCTCCATCAACGAATACGACTACACGGTCGTTCTGCGCCGCGCCATCCGCACGCACGCGGGCAAGGTGGAGAGTTTCTGCAACGAATATCTCTCCGTGCGCGACTACCTCACCAAAGAGGAGATCGGCGGGCGGGACCAGGAGATCGTGCTCGACCCCTACCTGCGGGAGATCATCCGCGCGCGCAAGGACGAAGAGAGCGTGCGGGACATCATCGAAACCATCCAGGAAAAGCAATTCGACCTCATCACCCGTCCCGAGCGGGAAAATTTCGTGTTGCAGGGGTGTGCGGGCAGCGGCAAGACCATGGTGCTTCTGCACCGCCTCAGTTATCTCATGTACAACAACGAGGAACTGCGCCCGCGGGACGTGCTCGTCATCACGCCCAGCCGTTCCTTCAACGCCTTCATCGACGAGTTGGCGCAGGTTTTGGAACTTGAAAAGGTGCGCACCGTCACGCTGCAGGACTATTATCTGCAACTGCTTGCGGGTGCGGGCGTGGACGTCGCCGACCGCCTGAACGGCGGGAAGGAGAACGAGGAGTACCTCGCCTATCTCTATTCCGAGGCCTTCCCCGCCGACCTCAAAAGGACGCTTGAAAAGGTGTACGACGGGATATACGGCCTGTTCGCCTCGGAAGAGTGCCGCGATTTTTCCGAACGGATCTTGGAGGACTGCCGCGCGCAGACGGAGGCATATACCCGCATCAAGAATGCGTCCGTGCGCCTGCGCCGCGCCGTGCTCGGCGAGATCAAGGAGGACGCCGAGGGCAACCCCCGCTACACCCGCCCCTTCCGCGATTTCATGAACGACGTCATGCAGATCGAGGATTTCCTCCGCATGGGCGTCGGGGAGGGCGCGCAAAAGACGCAGGCGTACTTCTACCGCCAGCTCTCCCTCTTCTACCGCAGCGCGGCGCGCGTCGCGGGGCGGTACGAGGAGGTCGTCGCCCAATCGCTCGAAGCCGTCGCGGCGTTCAAGGATACGCTCGGCAAAGAGATACGCGACCTGCAGCGTTATCGCGTGCGCGTGGGCGGCAAAGAGGAATACGTCTATGCCGACCGCATCCGCGCGCGGGAAGAGCTGCTCAAAGAGAGCGAGGGCGTGGCGGCGGACGTGGCTTTCATCGGGGAACGCTGCGGCGCGTTCATCGAATTTTTCCGCGTCCTGCAGGGCGAGCGGGAGCTTGCCGAACTCGGCCGGTGCGACTCCGCGCTCGGCCTCGCCCGCTTCTTCTATCACCGGACCATCAAAAAGACCAAGCAGCAATACGGCATGACCGAAAAGGGGCTGTACGCGAGCGACGTGTACGCCCTGCTCTGCGTGCTCGACGGGCTGGGGCAGGAACTCTACCCGCATTTTTCCCTGGTATTCGTGGACGAGGGGCAGGATCTCTCCCCCTGCGAATACGCTCTCCTGCGCCGCGTCAACGCGGGCGCGGCGTTCAACGTGTACGGCGACCTACAGCAAAACGTCACCCCCTGGCGGGGGGTGGACGATTGGGCAAAAGCTCTGCCGGGTGCGCCCGTCTACCGCCTCGACCAGAACTACCGCAACACCAATCAAATCGTGGAATTCGTGCGCGGGTACATCGACGCGGATATGCGCGCCATCGGGTTCGACGGCGCGCCCGTCGCACGCATCGGCGTGCGGGACATCGGCGCCTTTCTGAAGGACAAAAAGGGCATCCGCGCGGTCATCGCCGCCGAAAAGGAGATACCCATGCTCAAACGCAGCGCCTACAACGTGCTTTCGGAAACGGGGGAGCTCTCCAAAAAGAAGATCAATCTTCTGACCGTGTACGAAAGCAAGGGGCTGGAATTTGCGGCGGTGGCGGTCTACGACGAGGGCATGTCCGGGAACGAGCGGTACATCGCCTTCACGCGGGCGCTCGATTTTCTCGCCGTCGTTTCCCCCGCGCCGGCGAAGGAAAAGCCCGCCGCGGGCAGGCGCGGGCGCAAGCCGGGGAGCAAAAAGAAAACGGAAAAGACCGCGCAAAGGAAAACGGCGGGCAGGCGCGCAAAGCCGCGCCCGGAAAAGGATAAGGAGGGAGGAATATGACGCAGAAGTACGACACCTTTTTGTTGGACGCGGACGACACCCTCTTCGACTTTACGGCGTGCTGCCAAAGCGCCCTGCGCCGCGCGATGGAAGAGAACGGTCTCCCCTACAAAGAGGGATATCATCTCCGCTATCTGGAAATAAACAATGCGCAGTGGAAAAAACTCGAGCGGGGCGAGATCACCCGCGCGCAGCTCTTCGCCACCCGTTTCGTGCTCTTTCTGCGCGCCGCGGGACTGCCCGAAGCGGGGGCGGCGCGGCTCAACGAGTCATACGTCTCCGCCCTCTCCGAGGAGTGCGTCCCCATCGAGGGGGCGGAAGTGTTTTTGCAAAAACTCTCGGGCATGGGCAGGGTCTATATCGTCACCAACGGGTCGGCGCGCATTCAAAAGGGGCGCTTTGCGCGGTCGGGGTTTGAAAGATACCTCGCGGGGGTGTTCATCTCCGAGGAGATCGGCGCGTACAAGCCCGCCCTGCGCTATTATGAATACGTCGCGGCGCACGTTCCCGCTTTCGCTCCCGCAAAGACTCTCCTCGTCGGCGACAGCCTGACTTCGGACATCGCGCTCGCAAACGCCGCGGGACTGGACTGCGTTTGGTTCGACCGTGCGGGCGCCCCCCTTGCCGGCGGGGCGGCGCCGACGTACATTGCGCGCGACTATGCGGAAGTTTTGCACATTGCGGGGTGCGCCGCGGACTGAAAAACGGGAAAAAGGTCGAATTTTGTCGCTTTTTTTGCGGCAAACTCTTGAATAAAACCGCAAGATATGGTATAATACATAAGATTACAACGCTAAATGTATTCCGCGGAAGGGTTTTTGCCGCCGCGCGGATGCGCCGTGAGAGGGACTATGGCAGAGAAAAAAACGACGAACGAAGAACATTACAACGCGCAGGACATCAAGATATTGGAGGGGCTGGATGCCGTGCGGCTCCGCCCCGGCATGTACATCGGGTCCACCGGGCCGAAGGGGCTGCACCACATCCTCTGGGAGATCGTGGACAACGCCATCGACGAGGCGGCGAACGGATATGCGGACAAAATAGAGGTGAAACTCTATAAAGACGGCAGCGCCTCGGTCGAGGACAACGGCAGGGGCATTCCCACCGACATCCACCCCAAGACCAAAGTTTCGGGCGTGCAGGTCGTCTTTACCCAGCTGCATGCGGGCGGCAAGTTCGACGAGCACAACTATTCCTTTTCGGGCGGGCTGCACGGCGTGGGCGCGTCCGTCACCAACGCCCTCTCCGAATGGCTGGAAGTGGAGGTCTATAAAAAGACGGTCTACAAGATGCGCTTCACCTCCTACTACGACAAGCAAAAGAAAAAATACGAGTGCGGCATTCCCGAAGCGCCCCTCACAAACACGGGCGAAAAGACCAAAAAACGGGGCACGTTCGTGCATTTCAAGCCCGATCCCAAGGTCTTTTCCGAGACCAATTTCGACCTCGGCACGGTGGAGAGCCGCCTGCAGGAACTCGCCTTCCTCAACAAGGGGCTGCAGATCACCCTCGTCGACGAGCGGCACACCGAAGCGGAGATGAAGGAGGAGCGGGAGGACGCGGAACAGCCCGACCTCATCGACGCGGCGACGCCCTACACCCGCGTGTTCAAGTATGAAGGGGGACTGAGCGACTTTGCGTCCTGCATGAACGAGGGCAAGACCGCGCTCTACAAACCGCCTCTCTATTATACCGCCGTCAAGGACGGCATCGTCGTGGAGTTCGCCATCCAGCACACCACCGATTTCACCGAAAGCATCTATTCCTTCGTCAACAACATTCCCACGCCCGAGGGGGGATACCACGAACAGGGCTTTCGCTCGGGGCTGACCCGCGCGCTCAACGATTTCGCCCGTTCGCACAAACTTCTGAAGGAGAAGGAGGCCAACCTGCAGGGCGAGGACTTCCGCGAGGGCCTGACCGCCGTTCTCTCCGTCAAGATGAAGAACGTGCAGTTCGAGGGGCAGACCAAGACCAAGCTCGGCAATCCCGAGGCGCGTTCCCCCGTCGAAAGCACGGTCATCGAGGGGTTGGAAAAACTCGCCGCGGAAAAGAGCCGCGGCAAGACGTTCGAGGACATCGTCAAAAAGGCGCAGGGCGCCGCCAAGGTAAGGCAGGCGGCGCGGCAGGCAAAGGACAACGCCCGCGCCAAAAACAGCATCGACAACCTGACGCTCGTCGGCAAACTCGCGGCGTGCTCGGGCAAGAAACCCGAACTCAACGAGCTGTTCATCGTCGAGGGCGACTCGGCGGGCGGCACGGCAAAACAGGCGCGCGTGCGCCAGACGCAGTCCATCCTGCCTCTGCGCGGCAAGCCGCTCAACGTCGAAAAAAAGCGGCTCGATCAGATCTTGCAGAACGAGGAGATCCGCAGCATGATCTCCGCCATCGGCGGGGGCATGGGGGGCGACTTCAACGTGGAAAAGATCAACTACCACAAAGTCATCATCCTTTCGGACGCCGACCCCGACGGCTATCACATCCGCTGCATCCTTCTGACCTTCTTCTACCGCTACATGGCCGACCTCGTCAAGGGGGGATATGTCTACATCGGCATGCCGCCCCTGTATAAAGTGTATAAGGGCAGCGTCGAGGAATACGCCTACGACGACGCCGAACTCGAAGAGAAGATCAAGATCGTCGGCAGGGGCTATCAGATCCAGCGCTACAAGGGGCTCGGCGAAATGAGCGCCGAACAGCTCTGGGAAACGACCATGAACCCGCTCACCCGCAACCTCACGCAGGTCACCATCGACAACGCGCGCGAGGCGGAGCGCATGATCACCTCCCTCATGGGCGACAAGGTCGAGGGGCGCAAGCAGTTCCTGGCACAGTATGCCAACTTCAACAAGGTGGACACCTTCATGGACAGAATGCCGGCAAGAAAGGGACAGGAGGGCACGGCGGATGCGTAAAAACCGGAACGAGGCAAACGAAAAACCCACGGGCGAACTCCTTGTGTCCCCCTTGGAGGAGGTTCTCCACAACTCCATGCTGCCCTATGCGGAATACGTCATTCTCGACCGCGCGCTCCCGCGCGTGGAGGACGGGCTCAAACCCGTGCAGCGGCGCATTCTCTACACCATGAACGAGATGGGGCTGACCCCCGACAAGCCGCACAAGAAGAGCGCGCGCATCGTAGGCGAATGCATGGGCAAATATCACCCGCACGGCGACTCCTCGGTGTACGACGCCATGGTGCGTCTCGCCCAGGACTTCAACATGGGCGAAACGCTCGTGGACGGGCACGGCAACTTCGGCTCGGTGGACGGCGACTCCGCCGCCGCCATGCGTTACACCGAAGCGCGCATGACGCCCATCGCCCTCGAAATGCTCCGCGACCTCGACAAGGACACGGTGCCCTGGCAGCCCAACTTCGACGATTCCCTGAAAGAGCCCACCCTTCTCCCCGGCAGGATCCCCAACCTGCTCGTCAACGGGGCGTACGGCATCGCCGTCGGGCTTGCCACCAACATTCCCACGCACAACCTCGGCGAGGTCATCGACGGGGTCATCGCCTACATCGACGACCCCAAGATGAAACTCGACCAGATGATCAAATACATCCCCGCGCCCGATTTTCCCACGGGGGGCTACATCATCGCGGGCGAACTCTACCAGGCCTATCATTCGGGCAAGGGGCGCATCACCATCCGCGCGCGCATGCACGTCGAGGCGGACGGAGACAAAAAACTCATCGTCATCACCGAAATTCCCTATCAGGTGAACAAGGCGGCGCTGCTGCGCAAGATTGCCGATCTCCGTTCGGACAAGAAGCACCCGATCATGGACCAGGTCGTGGACATCACGGACGAGTCCGATCGTTCGGGCATGCGCGCCGTCATCAAGGTCAAGGGGGACACCGACATCGACGGGCTGCTCGCCTTCCTGCGCAAGAACACCGACCTCGAAGTCGGGTTCGGCATCAACATGGTCGCCATCGCGGACGGCAAGCCCCAGCAGCTCGGGCTCATGCAGATCATCCGCTACTATGTGGAATACCAGCGCGAGGTCATTCTCCGCCGCTCCAGGTATGACCTGGCGCAGGCGAAGGAGCGGTGCCACATTTTGGAAGGGCTCATCATTGCCGTGCGCAACATCGACGAAGTGGTCGCCATCATCAAAAAATCGGAGAGCACTCCGGACGCGCGGCAGAAACTGCGCGACCGGTTCGATCTCTCCGAACGGCAGGCGCAGGCCATTCTCGACCTGCGGCTCGCCCGCCTGACCAAACTCGAGATCTATAAATTGGAACAGGAACTCGAACAGCTCCGCATTTTGATCGACAAACTCACGAAGATCGTCAACAGCACCCGCCTGCAGCTCAAAGTCGTCAAAGAGGAACTTTCCGAGATCGCCAAAAAATACCGCCGTCCCCGCCGCAGCGAGCTGGTGCTGAGCGAAAAGGACATCAAGCTCGTCCGCAAGGACGAAAAGCCGCCCGCCTCCCCCTGCGTGCTCTGCGCCATGGCGGACGGGACCGTCAAGTGCGTGGGCGAAAAGAATTACAACCTCTCTTACAAGGGGGTCAACGCCAAGACGACGGCAAACAATATCATCGCGTTCACCCTGCCCGTGCAGTCGGACAAGATCGTCCTGGCGTTCTCCGACCGCGGCAACTGCTTCAAACTCAACATGGAGGAGTGCGCCTGCAAACTCTCGGACAAGGGTTTCCGCCTCAAAGACTTCTACGACGAGGCGGCGGAGGACGAGCGCGCCGTCGGGTTCTTCGAAGAGGGCGGCGACCTCTCGGGCGATCTCCTGTTCATCACCGAGGGCGGCATGTTAAAGCGCACGGCGCGCGAGGAATATACTCTTAACAAGCCCTTCTACCAGGCGATCCGCCTCAACGAGGGCGACCGCGTGCTGACCGTGGAAAAGTACGTCGGCGAAACGGAGGAGGGCGAAACGGTGTTCTTCGTCACCCGCCTCGGCAACTGCCTGAACGCGCAGATGAACGACATTCCCGTGCAGGGACGCATTTCGGGCGGCGTCAAGGGCATCATGCTCGCCGAGGGAGACCGCACCGTGTTCGCCCGTCAGATCAACGGCGAAGGGGAGATCATCCTCGCCACCAAGTGCGGGCGGTTCAAGCGGGTCATCTCCTGTCAGATCGATTCGTCCCCCCGCTACCGCAAGGGCTGCCGCATCGCCACGTTCACCGACAAGGACGACGAGATCATCTATGCCGACTATGTCACCACGCCCTATTATCTTGCCGTCGCCGACCCCGACGGGAACATGATCTCCTGCGACACCGAGGATGTGAACATCGAGATCTCCTCGGCGAAGGGCAGGAAACTGAAGGGGCGTTCCGCCGCCGTTTCTGCCGTCTATTCGCTTAAATTTTTACAGTAATTTTTACGGGAAAGGCGCAAAATAAGCGGGGCATGCCCGCACGGAACGGGCAAAAGGAGAAAGGAATGGAAGAAAAGGAACGTTACGACGTCATCATCGTCGGTGCGGGCATGGCGGGGCTTTCCGCCGCGCTCACGCTGCGGCTGCACGGTCTCAAAGTTCTCTGGCTGGGCACGCCTCTCCTGTCCGAAAAGATACGGCGGGCGGAGAAGATCGAAAACTATCCGGGGCTCCCCTCCGTTTCGGGGGAGGCATTTGCCGCCGCGCTCCGCGACCAGGCGGAAAGGGCGGGGTTGTCCGTCACGCCGCAGACGGCGACGGGCGTCTACGCCATGGGCGGGTACCTTTCCGTTTCGACCGAAAAAGAATCGTTTGAGGGCCGCGCCGTCATCCTCGCCACGGGCGTCGAGTCCGTGAAGAGCGCGGCGGGCGAAGAGGCGTTTCTGGGCAGGGGGGTCAGTTACTGCGCCACTTGCGACGGGGCGCTGTACCGGGGCAAGACCATTGCCGTCGTGTGTACCTCCAAGGAAAAGGAGGGCGAGGCGGCGTTCCTCGCTTCCCTCGCCGCAAAGGTCTATTTCGTCCCCCTCTACAAGGATCCTTCCTTTGCCGCGCCGAACGTGGAATACGTCGGGGGCATGCCCTTGAAAATCGAGGGAAAGCGCCGTGCGGAAAAACTTGTTTTCAAGGACCGCGAACTCCCCGTGGACGGCATCTTCTTTCTGAAGAGCGCCCGTCCGCCCGCCGCGCTTGTCGGCGGGTTGAAAACCGAGGGCGGGCACGTCGCCGTCGGACGGGACATGAGCACCAACTTAAAGGGGCTGTTCGCCGCGGGCGACTGCACGGGCAGACCCTATCAGTACGCCAAGGCGGCGGGCGAAGGCAACGTGGCGGCGCACGCCGCCGTCGAATATCTGCGTTCGCTCGGCTGACGCCGCAACGCGCGGGCGCCGCGGCCGGACGGAACGGCGGAAGAGGGGAAGAAGGGAAGGGCAATGCTGACCTACGACATGGAAAAGCGGGGAAAAATTCCCCGCTACGACTATCTCTACCGCTGCATCAAGGCGGACATTCTGGAAGGGCGGCTCAAAAGCGGCAGCCGCCTGCCCTCCAAGCGCGCCCTGGCGGAACACATCGCCGTCAGCGTGGTCACCGTCGAAAACGCCTATGCGCAACTCGGGTCAGAGGGGTACATTCTCTCCCGCCCGCGTAGCGGCTACTATGTCTGTCCCGCCGAGGAGCTGCCCGCCCCGCCCGTCTCCGTTCCCGCGCCCTCTTCGGCGTTTCTGCCGCGGCGGGAAGAGGAGAAAACGGAGAAAAAATGGAAGTACGATTTTGCTTCCAACCGCATCGACCCGAGCCGTTTTCCCTTTTCGGTATGGTCGCGGCTCATGCGCGAAACGCTCTCCATCGGCGGCGAAGAGCTGCTGCGCCCCTCGCCCTTCAACGGGGAACGGGCGCTGCGGGAGGCGATCGCGGATTACCTTTTGCGCAGCCGCGGCATCTCTGTCCCGCCCGAACGCATCGTCGTCGGCGCGGGGACGGAATACCTGTACGGGCTGATCGTGCAGCTTCTGGGGCGGGAGCGGGTATACGCCGTGGAAGACCCGTCCTATCCCAAGATCGCGCAGGTCTACCGCGCCAACGGCGCGGCCGTGACCTTTGTTCCGATGGACGGGCAGGGCGTGCGCCCCGACCGGCTCGCCGCCACGTCCGCCGCCGTCCTGCACGTTTCCCCCTCGCATCAATATCCCACGGGCATCGTGACGGGCTTCACCCGCCGCAGCGAACTCCTGGCGTGGGCGGCGCGGCGGGAGGGGTACGTCATCGAGGACGACTACGACAGCGAATTCCGCCTGGCGGGCAAGCCCGTCCAGCCCATGCAGGCGCTGGACACCGCGGGGCGGGTCATCTACGTCAATACCTTTTCCCGCACGCTCGCGCCCTCCATGCGCATCAGTTATATGGCGCTGCCCGAGGGGCTGATGCGTGAATTTTCCGAAAAGCTCGGTTTTTATGCCTGCACGGTGCCCGTGTTCGAGCAGCTGACGCTGGCAAAGTTTATCGCGGAGGGGTACTTCGAACGGCACCTCGGCCGCATGCGCAACATCTACCGCAAGAAGCGCGACGAGGCCGTCTGCCTCTTTGCGGGGAGCGGCTATCCTCTGGAGATAACGGCGGAGGACGCGGGGCTGCATTTCCTGGTGCGGCTGCAAACCGATCTCCCCGACGAAGAGGTTCGCCGCCGCGCCGCCGAACGGGGGGTGCGGCTGGCGTTCCTGTCCGATTTCACGGCGGAGGCCGGCGGCGCGTCCCACTGCATCGTCGTCAACTATTCGGGGCTCTGAACGGTCGTCCGCGGCCGCGGTCGCGGTCGTTAAAATTTCCATACATATAAGAATATCCGTGTATATAGAATATCCGTACCGGCAAAAAAAGGAGGCAGGACATGACGGAGAGAGAAAAGATGCTGGCGGGGGCATGGTACGATCCCACCGATCCCGAGCTGGAAGCGGCGCGGCGGCGCATCCGCGATCTGGTCTATGAGTACAACCTGACGCGGGAGAGCGAAACGGAAAAGCGCGCCGCGCTCCTCGGCGAGATGTTCGGTTCGCACGGTAAAAATACGGCGGTCTGTCCGCCCGTGCGGTTCGACTACGGCTGCAACACTTCCGTGGGCGACAATTTCTTTTCCAACTTCAACCTGACGGTGCTGGACGTCGCGCCCGTGAAGATGGGGGACAACGTCTATATCGGCCCGAACGTGACGTTCGCCACACCCATGCACGCAATGAACGCCAAAGAGCGGCGGGCGAAGCAGCGGGAGGACGGCAGCTGGTATGACCTCGAATCGGCAAAGCCCGTCACGGTGGGCAACGACGTGTGGATCGCGGCGGGCGTCATCGTCTGCGGCGGCGTCGCCATCGGCGACGGCGCGGTCATCGGCGCAGGCAGCGTGGTCACGCGCGACGTGCCGCCCTACACCCTCTGCGCGGGCAATCCCTGCCGCGTCATCCGCAAACTCGAACCATAAACGCATAAATTATTACGGGAGGACTGCAAACAATGCTGTATACCATCGAAAACGAATGCCTGTTTGTCGCCGCGGACGAGGTCGGCGGGCAGCTGATGTCCGTCAGGACCAAAAAGGACGGGCACGAATACCTCTGGCAGGGCGATCCCAAGTATTGGACGGGGCGGGCGTACAACCTCTTTCCCGTCATCGGCAGAATGAACGGCGGCAAGTACGATTACCGCGGCAGAATGTATGACATGCCCATGCACGGGTTGGTGCGCAAGACGCCCCTGCGCGCCGAAAAGGAGAGCGGCACCCGCCTCTCCTTTTCCTATGCGGACAACGAAGAAACGCATAAATATTATCCCTTCCGTTTTCTGTACAAGGTGACTTTTTCGTTGGAAGGCAACCGCATGGCGGTGACAACAACGGTGCAAAATACCGACGACAAGCCCGTCTGCTTCGGCGTGGGCGGGCACCCCGGGTTTTTCGTGCCGATGGAGGAGGGGCTCTCCTTCGAGGACTATTATATCCGCTTCGAGCGGGCAAAGGACCTGCGGCAGTGCGTCATGACGAATGACGTGCTCTTTTCGGGCATGACCCCTTCCTATCCTCTCGACGGCGACAAATTATGGCTCAGACACTCTCTCTTTCCCGTGGACGCGCTCGTGCTCATGAACACGGGCGGCAGGGCGGTCATCGCCAGCGACAAGGGGAAACGCAGGGTCGCCATGGAATATCCCGACATGAAGTACATGGGCGTGTGGCAGGTCGCGGGGTCGGACGCGCCGTACATCTGCCTGGAACCGTGGAGCATGCTGCCCGCGTCGGCGGCGAGGCGGGACGATTTCGAAACCAAGCCCGACATGACCCGCCTGCCCGTCGGGGAAACATACCGGAATACCTGGACTTTGGAGATAGAATAAAATGTGGTTCAACGAAGGGACTTTTTATCAGATCTATCCGCTCGGCTATTGCGGGGCGGAACAATACAACGACTTCGGCGAAGTGCGGCACCGCTTTCACAAGATAGAGGAGAATATCCCGCACCTCAAAGACCTCGGCGTGACGGCGGTGCTCTTCAACCCGCTCTTCGAAAGCGTTTCGCACGGCTACGACACCGTCGATTTTTATAAGGTCGACCGCCGCCTGGGCACCAACGACGAGTTCAAGACTCTCGTGCAAAAGCTGCACGCGGCGGGCATCCGCGTGGTGCTGGACGGGGTATTCAACCACGTCGGCAGGGAGTTCCCGCCCTTCGTGCAGGTCAGAAAGGAGCGGGAAAACACTTTCTACCGCTTCTGGTTCAACATCAACTTTCAGGCGGACAACAATTACGGCGACGGCTTCTCCTACGAGAACTGGGAGGGTCACAACGAACTCGTCAAACTCCGCCTCGACAACCTCGACCTGCAAAAGTACCTCATGGACGCCGTGCGCTTCTGGATGGACGAGTTCGGAATCGACGGCCTGCGGCTGGACGTGAGCTATCTCTTGCCCCCCTGGTTCTTCGAGCTCCTGCGCCGCACGGTGAAAGAAAAGCGGGACGATTTCTTTTTGATGGGCGAAGTCATCCACATCGGCAATTTTGCCTCCAACCTGTCGCCGGAGCGGCTCGATTCCATCACGAATTACGAGTGTTTCAAGGGCATGGTATCGGCGTTCAACAGCGACAACCTGTTCGAGATCGAACACTCCCTCTCCCGCCTCTTTGCCGACACGCCCTGGGCGCTGTACAAGGGCAAACAGCTCTTCAACTTTCTCGACAATCACGACGTACCGCGGGTGTACACCGCCCTCAAAGAGAAGGAAAACATAGAGGCGCTCTACACGCTCCTTTTCACCGTTCCGGGCATACCATGCCTGTATTACGGCGGGGAATACGCCGCGGAAGGGGACAAGGGCGACTTCGACCGCCGCCTGCGCCCGTGCGTCGACGATCTGGACAAGAACAAGGCGCCCGCGCTGGAAGCGCACATCCGAAAACTGTGCGCGATCCGAAAGGAGAGCCGCGCGCTCGCCTGCGGGAGTTACGCCAAGGCATGGCTGCAAAACAAGAGCCTGGCGTTCGTGCGCGCGGCGGACGGGGAAACGCTGTACCCCTGTTTCAACATCGACGGCGCGGCCGTGAGCTTTTCGGTCGGCGGCGGAGAGGCGGAGGACCTTCTGACGGGCGAGAGGGTCGATCTGTCCCGCGTCGAAATGCCCCCGCATTCCGCCCGCATCCTGCGGAAAATATAATAAAATGTAATGCGGGGGACGGCGGAGCGGAGAGAAAAATTTTTGCGCACCTTTGCGCGCGGGGCGACATAGAGATAATGATATGTGGAAAGTGAAAATCGGTTCAAAATACCTGGGCATCGTGTACATCGTCATATCGGCGTTCTTCTTCGCATTGATGAATCTCTTCGTCAGCATGGCGGGGGAGGTGCCCGTCATGCAGAAGGCGTTCTTCCGCAACATCGTCGCGCTCGTGCTCGCCGCGGTCATGCTCCTCAAAGACCGCGGGGCGGTCAAAACGGGCAGGGGGCACGTCGGCGACCTTCTCATCCGTGCGGCGGCGGGCACGGTGGGCGTATTGTGCAATTTCTACGCCATCAGCAACATGAACATCGCCGACGCCTCCATCCTCAACAAACTTTCGCCCTTTTTCGCCATTATTTTCTCCTTCTTTCTGTTGAAGGAAAAGCCTGCCAAAACGGAATGGCTGGCGGTGGCGGTCGCCTTTGTCGGTGCGCTCTTCGTCGTCAAGCCCACGTTTTCGGCGGAAGTCCTCCCCGCCGCCCTCGGGGTGCTCGGCGGACTGGGCGCGGGCGTCGCGTACACCTTCGTGCACAAGATGGGCAAGGCGGGCGTCAACGGTAATCTCATCATCTTCGTGTTTTCCGTGTTCACCTGCCTGGTCACGCTGCCGTCGCTGATCTTCGATTATTATCCCATGAGCTGGCAGCAGCTCGGCGCCCTGCTGCTCGCGGGGCTCGCCGCAGCCATTGGGCAGATATTCATCACCAAGGCATACTCCAAATCGCCCGCCAAGGAGATCTCCGTCTATGACTATTCCATCGTGCTCTTCACCGCGCTCCTCGGCTTTTTGTTTCTCTCGGAGGTCCCGGACTGGATGAGCGTCGTCGGCTATTGCGTCATCATCTTTGCGGCGGTTGGCAATTGGTACATGACGTTGCGCCGCGACAGAAAGGCGCGCGGGCAGTCTGCGGCGGACGGCGCCGCCGGTAACGCTGCGGGAAGCGCGGCCGTAAACGGGCAGGCGGAAAACGCGGAAAACGCAGCGGCGCACGCGCCACCCGAAGAGGGAGAGCCGCCCGAGGGCTCCTCTGAAGGGAATAAAAGCGGCAAACGGTAGTTTGCCGCGTCGGAAAAGGGAAAGAAACGGCTGCCGTCCGCATTGCAAGCGGACGGCAGCCGTTTCTTGTTCCTTTGATCCGCCAACGGGAATCGGGGACGGAATGGCTTTCGCTCCGTACTTCGGCGAAAAAACGGACGGGGTGATTTTCAGCGGAAAATTGTATTTTTCCCACAAAAAAAGAAGAAATGCAATGTAAACGTGGAAGAAACGCAATTGACACGGGGGGGGGGTATGCTATAATGCATGGGATGAATGTGAAATCTCGTGAAAATTTCCGTCGATATTAACATTCCGTTGCAACGATAAACTTTATATTGGCGGGGATTCGGATTTTGCGTTCTTACGATTTAATTGAGGAGGATACAATGAAGATTCTGAAAAAACCTTTGTGGATCGCTTTGACGGCCGTGTTTGCCGTTCTGCTCGTCGTGGTCATCGTCGGCGGAATCATCGCAAATTCGCTGCAAAGAACGATCAACAGCTATTTCCAGCTGCCGAACTATCGGACGGAGACCGTTTCGTCGGACGAATGGCATGACAGCGAATATTATAAGTCCGACTATGTCCAGAAAAATGCCGACGGATCGGTCATGTATGCGGATGAGAACGGATACATACATCAGGTCTATGACGATCAGGCGCTCTGGAACGCCGACCTGGAAGCGGCCTATCAGGTGCAGCGCGAAGGGACGGTCGTCCTTTGGAACGACGGCGGCCTGCCCATCGCCAAAGATTCGCAGGTCAGCCTGTTCAGCCATTCCAGCGTGGACTGGGTCACGTCCGGCTGGGGTTCGGGCGCGGCGGATACGAGTGGTTCTCCCACGATGTATCTCGCGTTGCAGGACGCTGGGCTCTTTGTCAACTATACGCTCTGGCGCTTTTATGAATCGGGCGCGGGCAGCGGATATAAGCGCGTGGAATCTTCCGGCGTCAACGAAGTGCCCTGGAGCGTTCTGCGGGGCGATTCGGCGACCTGGAACAGCCTGGAACAGTACGGCGACGCGGCGATCATGGTCATCTCCCGCCGCACGGGCGAAGAACCGTATACCGACTCCTTCATGTCGGGCGCGGACACGCTCAACGGCGACTATCTCGAATTGTCGCAGGAAGAAAAGGACACCATCGAAGGGATCATTCAGCTGAAAAACGAGGGGAAGATCGATAAATTCGTCGTACTTCTGAATACGGCGGTCGGCATCAATTTCGACGTGCTTTCCGATTACAGGGAGGACATCGATTCCTGCCTGTGGGCCGGTCAGACGGGTACGATGGGTCTGAACGAAGTGGGCAAGATCCTCGTGGGCGATTCCGTTCCGACGGGACATCTCGTGGACACTTTCCTCTATAACAATCGTTCCAATCCCGCGTCGGTCAACGTGGAATACCAGACATATACCAATGCTTCTTCCATGGGTCTTTCGAGCGAAGCCTTCCAGGGCAGATATACCACTTACCTGGAAAACATTTATGTCGGATACAAGTATTATGAGACCCGATACGAAGACGCGGTCATGAACGAGGGCAACGCCCGTTCTTCCGCCGGCGTATACAACTCGCGGAGCGGCTGGGTGTACGGCGAAGAGGTCGCATTCCCGTTCGGTTATTCGGCAAGCTGCTACGGCGATTTTGTTTACAGCAATTTCTCCGCGGAGCGCGACCAGGACGGCAATTATGAAGTCAGCGTAACGGTCACCAACAACGGCAGCCGCGCCGATCAGGACGCCGTGCAGGTCTATATTCAGAAGCCCTATACGCAGCATGATAAGGATAACGGTATCGAGCAGGCCGCGGTCAACCTCTGCGGCTATGCCAAGACGGGGCTCATCGAACCGGGTGCATCCGAGACCGTGACGGTCACCGTCCGCGACGACGCCTTCAAGACCTTCGACGACGCCGAGTATAATACGTACATCCGCGAAAAGGGGACCTACTACATCACCGCGGCGTCCGATTCGCACGAGGCGACCAACAATATTCTCGCGGCGAAGGGGTATACGCCCGCCAATTCGGACAACGTCATGGACGCGACGGGAAATTCCGCCATGGTCGAAACGGTAGAGTTCGGCTCGGATGATTTGGAAACGTTCTCCGAAGCGGAAAAGACGGGCGTCGAGATCACGACGCGATTTGCGGAAGCCGACTGGAACAAGTACAGCGGCAAATCTTCGGGGACGCTGACCTATCTTTCGCGCGGCGACTGGCAGGGCACTTATCCCGTCCGGACGCCTTTGAGCATGACGCAGCAGATGGTCGAAGAAACTGCGTTCGACAAGCCGTTCGAAGAGGATCCCGACGCAGTCATGCCCGAATACGATCAGGAACACGTCTTTAACCTCGTCGATCTGCAAGGGTATGATTACGACGACGATGAACTGTGGGATCAGCTGCTCGACCAGCTGTCCCTCGAAGAGCAGGTCAGCCTGCAAAAGGCGTTCTGGGGCACGCCCGGCATTCCGAGTATCTCCAAACCCGACGAAGTCATTGCGGACGGACCGCTCGGCGTTCGCCGCAACTACTACACCAACATGAGCCGCGTGAATATGTCCTTCCCGCTGTCCTGTCTGCTGGCGGCGAGTTACAATGACGATCTGTCCTACGAAGTCGGCAAACTGATGGGCGAGGATATGCTTCACACGAGGACCAACGGCATCTACGCACCCACTGCCAACCTGCACAGAACGGCGTACGGCGGACGCAATTACGAGTATTACAGCGAGGACGGATTCCTGACGGGCATGATGGCGAAATATCAAGTGCGCGGCATGCAGGAGAAGGGCTGCCTCGTCACAATGAAACATTTCGCGCTCAACGATCAGGAAAGCCAGCGCAAAGGCATTCACACCTGGGCGAACGAGCAGTCTATCCGCGAGACCTACCTCGTTGCCTTCCAGTATTCGGTCGAAGAGGAAAATCTGAAGGTCATGATGGACAGCTTCAACCGCATCGGCACGATATGGAGCGGTGAGAACAGCGCGCTTCTCGAGGACGTCCTCCGCGGCGAGTGGGGGTTCAAAGGTTATGTGATCAGCGACTGCCCTTGGGAACAATATATGGACAGGATCGGAGCACTCCTGAACGGACAGGATTGTGTCCTTTACGAAGCGTTTGATACGAACATCTATCTGGAAAAGGCGCAGGAAAGCGCGACCGTCGCCCAGGCACTCCGTCAGGCGACGCGCAGGATCCTCTACACGACCGTGAACAGCAACGCGATGAACGGCTATGACGTCAACACCATCATGATCCCGCTCACGCATTGGTGGCAGTACGCCATCCTCGGTCTGCAGATCGGTTTCGGCGTGCTCACGGCGGCAAGCGCCGTGATGCTGGTGCTCTGTTTCGTGATGAAAAAGAAACCTTCCGCACAGAACGCATGAACGGCGCAGCCGTTTATCCGTAAATAAAAAATTGTATAAGGAGAGGTAAAATGAAACAAAAACTCAAAGTTGGATTTTTCTCTGTTCTGCTCGTCTTTGCAATGCTCTTTTCCGTCTTTGCTTTGGCGGCGTGTGAACCCACGGACGACTCGTCCGGCAGCGGCAGCAATACCCGCCCGCCCGTCACCTCCGACACCGGCAGTTCGGGCAGCGACAGTTCGGGCGGCGATTCCTCCGGAGAAGAGGACGATTCGATGCGCGAAGATCTCGGCGCGGACGCTGTGGAATATAAGTTCGAAGCGGAGTGCTGTGTGATCTCCGGCACGAACACCGAATGTACGACGGGCTGTGAAGCACAGGTGCCCGAAAACCTGATGCCGAGCGGCGGGTTGTATGTCATGAAGATAGACAGCGACGGTTCGGTCGACCTGACGTTCGAGATCTGGGCGGAAACGGCCGGACCAGCAGTCCTCAACCTCTGCATGGGGCGCAGCGACAAGGACGTTCCCATTTCCAATATGTTCGTCATTCAGATCAACGGCGCACAGCAGCGTTCGGACGTCGTATACAAGACGGCGGAGGAAGTCCGGTATTACGAGTGGCAGGAGCAGGATATCTGCAAATTCGATCTCGTGCAGGGCAAGAATACCATCGTGTTCAGCAAAATGCAGCAGGGTTCGGTCGGCATGAACTTCGACTATATGAAGATCGTCACCGAATCGAAGGTCGAATGGAACAGCGAGCACGAAGCCGGCGGGCACAACTATAACTGGAGCATCACTGCACCCGATACGAGCACGGCGGGCATGGCGACGGGTTATTGCGAATACTGCCGCGATTATCAGGAAGTCACGCTGCCGTCGCTCTCCGAAGAAAACGGTTATACGCGCAATGCGGAAGGCAACGACGTGACCTGGACATATACCGTTGCGGAGATCGTTACGAAAGACGGACCTGCGACATTTACGTTCAACACGAAACTCAATTCGCAGGATTTCCGTTTCGAATGTGAAACCATGGTGCTCAAAAACTATGCGGATAGCATTATGCCGAACGATACGGTCAGATACGGTACCGAGGGCAATAACCCGAGCGGCGGGCTGGTCGTCATGGGCATGAACAATGCCGACGGCTCCATCACGCTCACGGTCAATGCCACCGCCGATACGACGGCTGCCTTCATCCTCTGCATCGGACGGCAGAGCGCGAGTTATCAGTTCAACGCCACGCACACGCTGACCGTCAACGGCGAGCAGGCAACCATTGCGGACGACGTGGTGATTGCATCTGCTAACGGTAATACATGGGTCGATTGGGCGGAATATACGATCGCCGAGATCGAACTCAGAGAGGGCGAGAACGTCATCGAACTGCGCAACAACAGCGCGAATCCCGGCGCAGAAAATTCGGCGCCTTCCGGCAATATGGATTACTTCACGCTGCGTGTATATGACGATACCACCGTTCTCACGCAGGTCGGTGCGATCACTCCGGAAGCATAACCGATAAAATTTCCTCCCGAAAACGGCCGAAGAATTTTCGGCGGCCGTTCCCGAAAACCCCAGAATATCCCTTTCGGCAGCATCCCGAAGGGGATATTTTTTGCCGATCGCTCTTTCGGTGTATAAAAGCAGGAAAAATACGCCAAATTACAGGTATATGAAGAGAGTGAGGACCAACGATTCACCGAAGACGCGCGACGAGCGCGAGAGCTGTTTTACGGGCAGAAGGGAGGAACGGGTGCATGACGGGCAAACACCGGGAGAATTATAACCGCAATTATTTGCAATACGTCAATTCCTTCGATCCGCCCACCAAGCACTTCAAGAACTGCTACCGCGCCTTCATGGTCGGCGGGTTCATCTGCTGCATCGGGCAGTTTTTCCGCTATATGCTGGAATACCTTCTCGGGCTCTCCGGGGACGAACTGGCGGGCACGGTGTCCATTTTGCTCATTTTTCTCGGCACTTTGCTGACGGGGCTGGGGGTGTACGACCGCATCGGGCGGAACGCGGGCGCCGGTTCCATCGTGCCCATCACGGGATTCGCCAATTCGGTGGCGTCGCCCGCCATGGAGTTCAAGACCGAAGGGCTGGTCTACGGCCTGGCGGCAAAGATGTTCACCGTCGCGGGCCCCATCATCGTCTACGGCGTGCTGGCGGGTGCGGCGACGGGCATCGTCTATTATATTCTCGGACTGTTCGGGGCGGTATAGTCCCGCGGAGAAACCGCGCCGCGCGGCAACCGGGCGTAGCCCGCGCTTACATCGGAAAAGGGGGAAAACAAATGGGATTGCATACCGTTACATTCAAAAACAAGCCGTGTATCGTCTCCACGGGCACCATCGCGGGGCCGAAAGAGGTGCAGGGCATCGTGGGGAAGTATGTGGACTGCCCGCTGCAGGACGATACTTTCGGCGAGGATACCTATGAAAAAGCGGAGTGCAAAATGCTCTCCTACGCCATCTCCAAAGCCATCGAAAAATCGGGGTTCGGGCGGGACAACATCGATCTCATGGTGTCGGGCGACCTATTGAATCAGATCATTTCGGCTTCCTTCGCCGCGCGCGACTTCGATTTTCCCTTTCTGGGGGTATACGGCGCATGTTCGACAATGGCGGAGGCGTTCGCCCTTGCCGCCTGTCTCATCGACGCGGGCTACATGAAGCGCATCGTCGCCGCGACGGGCAGCCATTTCTCCTCGGCGGAGCGGCAATACCGTTTCCCCCTCGAGCAGGGCACGACCCGTCCGCCGCAGTCCCAATGGACGGTGACGGGCGCGGGCGGGGCAGTCATCGCCGACAGTGGCAGCGATATATGCATCACTTCCGCCACGTTCGGCAAGGTCGTCGATTACGGCGTGACGGACGTCAACAACATGGGCGCCGCCATGGCGCCCGCCGCTTGCTCGACCATCCTGCGCCATTTGCAGGAGCGGAAACTGGATCCCGGATACTACGACCTCATCGTCACGGGCGACCTGGGCGCGCTCGGCAGTCGCATCGTGAAGGACCTCACCTGGGAGAAGGGCGTGGACATTTCGGAAAACCACATCGATTGCGGCGAGATCATCTACAAGGTCATCGAAGATGAATTCCAGGGGGGAAGCGGCGCCGGTTGCAGCGCGGTGGTGTTCAATTCCTATCTCTACCGCGAGCTGAAGGCGGGAAAACTCAATAAGATTTTGCTCGTGGCGACGGGCGCGCTCCTGTCCACCGTATCGTCGGGGCAGGGGGAATCCATTCCCTGCATCGCGCACGCCGTCAGCATCGAAAGGGCAAAAGAGAAGGCGCCCATGCCCGCAAAAGCCGGAAAAAAGAAGGAGGGGTGAAGGATGTTCGCCGAGTATTGGGAAATTATCTTTATGTTCTTGAAAGCATTCGCCGTGGGCGGGCTGATCTGCGTGGTGGCGCAGGTCATCATTAACTTCACCGACCTGACGGCGGGTAAGATCCTCGTCTGTTTCATGCTGGGGGGTGCGGCGCTGCAGGCGCTGGGGGTCTATCAGTATCTCGTGGACTTCGCGGGCGCGGGGGCGACCGTGCCCATCTCGGGGTTCGGGTACCTGCTTGCCAAGGGCGGCATGGAAGGCGCGAGAGAGGGGCTGTTCGCGGCGGTCACGGGCCCTTTGGTAGCGGCGAGCGCGGGCGTCACGGCGGCGGTCATCTTCTCTTTTCTCGTCGCCATACTCTTCCGCTCGCGCACCAAATACAACTGACGGAACAAACGCAAGGGGCGACCTCGGAGATCTCCGGGGACGCCCCTTACGTTTATAGGTTAGAAAAGTGTGTAAACGATGTAAAATCGGCAGAGCGCGGCGCAAAAAGACAAGTGCGCGGGGCAGCTCTGCATGCTTTGCGCGGCCCGGCGTCCCCGCGGGGACCGGCGGTGCCGCAAAGGTCCGGGAACAAAGATTATTTCTTCTTCTGTGTGTTCTTGGCCGAACTTCCCAGTTTGTTCGTAGGGAAGATAGACCCGGACGCCTTTCTCGCAAAAAGACTGATCATGATCTGTACCTCCGATAAAATAGATTTCTTTCCTTTGCTCTTGACAATGACATTATATTATTCTTTAAGATAAAATTCTACTATTATATAGCCTATTTTATAGCAATATTCTGCCATGAAGGGGCGAATTGTGGCGAAAATTGAAAATAATTCTCCTTTCCTGCAAAAATTTTTCCGAAAGAGTGCCAGGGGCACGCGGGACGCATGCGCGGAAATGAGGAAAAATAAAAGAATTGCAAAACGGCAAAAAACGACGTGCGATCGGGGGAAAGGGACAAACGCCCGCAAAAGCCGCAAAAGCCGCAAAAAAATCTCTTTTCTCAAAAAAATCTTGACAATTCCGCCCGAACGGGTTATACTGTAAATAACTAGTTTTCGGACAAAAACTAACAACATTCTGTCATGCCGCGCCGTCCGTTTGCGGGGCGCGGGGGCAGGAAAAGAGGGAAATTTATGGAAAGCCGGGAACTGCTGGAAAAGAAACAACACGGCAACGCCATGCGGCCGTTCGCAAAGTACGGCACGGTGTTCGACGACAACCTGACCAATTATCCCATGCACTGGCATGAAGAGATGGAGGTCATTCGCGTGCAGTCGGGGGCGGGGCACGTGTTTATCGACGGCAAAAAGCTGGACGTGAAACAGGGGGACATCGTCGTGGTCAACCCCTATCTTCTGCATTCCGTTTCTCGTGCGGACGACGGATTCATGTCCATCGAATCGGTCGTGTTCAACCTGCGCATGCTCGAATCGTCAATTGCCGACGCCTGTACGGTCAAATATCTTGCGCCCCTCATCAACCGCACGCACCTCTGCAAGAGCCTCATCTCCCCCGACCAGCCCCATTACGGCGTGTTCAACGAGAACATGACCACCCTTTTGATGTCCTGCAACGACCGCCAGGAGGGGTACGAACTCGCCGTCAAAGCCAATCTCATGTGGCTCTTTTACCACTTCTATAATAAGGGGCTGGTGCGGCGCAAGACCATGGAGGACGAGGAAAAATATTCGGGCGTGCTGAAAACCGCGCTCGATTACATTCAAAAGCACGTTTCCGAACCGCTGACCGTGGGGGATATCGCTGCCACCTGCGGTTACAGCGAAACGTACATGATGAAGCTCTTCAAAAAGATGACGGGCTCGACCTGCGTGGAGTACGTCAATGCCTACCGCCTCAACGAGTGCGCCGAGCGCCTTCTCACCACCCGCGAAAAAATTCTGGACATCGCCTACGAATACGGCTTCAACAACATCTCTTATTTCAATTTACAGTTCAAAAAAGTGTACGGCATGACTCCCAAGGAATACCGCGCGCAAAAGGGAAAGTAACGCGGCGGCTTTTTGCCGCGCTTTCTCCGTCTGTGCCCCGCCTTCCGCCGAAGGCCCGCCGCCCGCTCTCTGCGGGCGGTTTTTTATTGCCCATCGATCTCGCGTTTGATTGCAAATCGTCCAAATGCGCGGAACGGTTTCAATGCCTTTTTTGAAATCGGTATCAAAAATAGACGAAACAAAAATTTTGCCTATTGACATTTGCCCGAAAAGGCATTACACTATAAACGCAATGGCGGACATGCCATAATCGGTAAGAGCGACGGAAGGGGCCGTGCGGCGGGGACGCGCGGTACATAGCGGTACATATGTGTGGCGCGGGAGCGCGCAGACGGCAAGGTCTTTCGGGCGCGAAAAGGAAGGAAAGATGAAATATACCCTCAAAACGGTCAAAGGATGGCTGTGCGTCGGCATGGCCCTCGTTTTGACCACTCTTTTTTCTGCCTGCGACGTCGGGCGCGTGCACGTTGCTCTCAACGAGACCGCCTGTACCGTGTCGGTCGGCGAAACGGTAACTTTGGCGGCTGTGGCGTCCGACGGCTCGGACATCTCCTGGTCGTCCGGCAACGAAGAAGTGGCGACCGTCTCGGACGGCGTGGTCACGGGCGTTTCCGTCGGGACGGCGGTCATCACCGCCAGCTGCCCCGCCGCCCTCGCCACCTGCACGGTGACCGTCGTCGCCTCGTCCGACAGTTCGGGCGGCGACAGCAGCGCCGGCGACAGCACGGGCAGCGACAGTTCGGGCAGCGACAGCACGGGCGGCGACAGTACCGGCAGCGACAGTTCGGGCAGTGACAGCACCGGCAGCGACAGCACGGGCAGCGACAGCACGGGCGGCGACTCGGGCGGAGAGGACACGCCGGGGCAGGACGACGACATTCCCGTGGACGGGGTTTCCCTCGTCTGGCAGGACGAGTTCTCGGGCACGGCGCTCGACCGCACGAAGTGGAATTATCAGACGGGCACGCAGGACAACTATTACGGCACGCCCGGTCCCGCCTATTGGGGCAACGATGAATTGCAGTATTATACGGAGGACGCCGTGCGGGTGGAAAACGGCTCGCTGGTCATCACGGCGCAGCGGCGGCAGATGGGTGACAGACAGTACACCTCCGCCCGCATTCTGACCCGCGATCTGGCGTCGTTCACCTACGGCTATTTCGAGGCGCGCATGCGCACGCCCGCCATCAACGGCATGTGGCCTGCGTTCTGGATGCTGCCGCAGCCGACCGATCATTCCTCGACGAACAACGTTTACGGCGGCTGGGCGGCCAACGGCGAGATAGATATCATGGAAGCCAAGGGGCGGCTGCAAAACGTGGTGGACACCACCCTGCACTTCGGCGGCGGCTGGCCGGCGAACACGTACAGTGGCAGCTCCTACACCATGGCGACGAGCACCGAAGAGTGGCATACCTACGGGCTTGACTGGCAGCCCGACAGAATGACGTGGTACGTCGACGGGGTGGCGGTGTACTCGGTGACGAGCGACGTATGGTATTCCGAGGCGGCGCCGGACAACGACAGGGCGCCCTTCGATCAGCCCTTCTATATTCTCTTCGACCTTGCCGTCGGCGGCAGGTACGACAATTACGTCAATCCCCCCGCGGACTTCACTTCGGCGTCCATGTACGTCGACTATGTGCGGGTGTACCAGTAAGAGAAACATGTCGCCGCTTTTTTGCGGTCCGCGTCCGCCCCGCAGGATGGGGCGGTACACAAAGAAAACATTCCGCCTGTGCGGATGTTATAAAAAATCTATTATAAGGAGTAGGGAACAATGAAAGCAAAAAGAGCAATTTTATCTGTTCTTTCCGCCGTCCTGGTGATGTGCATGGCGCTCTTCGCCATGACGGCATGCAGCCCGACGACGGTCACCATTTCGCAGACTTCTGCCTCGATCATCATCGGCGAGAACCTCAGCCTCACGGCGACGGCTTCGGACGAAGCGGAGATCACGTGGAGCACGAGCGATGAGGACGTTGCCACGGTCAGCCGCAACGGCACCGTCCGCGGCGTCGGCGAAGGCACGGCGACCATCACCGCCGCCACGGAGGACGCCAGCGCCACCTGCACCGTCACGGTCAGCGCCGTTACGGTCACCATTTCGTCGGAAACGGCTTCCGTCGAACGGGGGCAGACCGTGCAGCTCTCCGCCACGGCTTCCGATGACGGTACCATCACCTGGAGTTCGAGCGACACGAGCATTGCCACCGTCAGCAGCACCGGTCTCGTGACCGGCGTGGCGGAAGGCACGGCGACCATCACGGCGCGCCGCGGCTCCGCGGGCAGCGATACCTGCACGGTCACCGTCACCTGGGAAGGCCGTCCGGACGACTATGCGGAGATCGAGGCGGGCGACGAAGCGGGCGCAGACGCCAATCCCGGCACCTGGATCTATTGGGCCGATCAGGGTTGGGTCAGCACGACCGTCAGCGTCAGCGAGGCATACTATGCCGACGGTGCGGCGCACTTCACTTACAGCAATAACAACGGCGAATGGTTCGGTTTCCAGATTTTCTATCAGGAGCCCGGTAACGTCATCGGCACCACCTATCTCGCGAAGACCACCGTCGTCTCCGAAGAAGCGGGCGACATCACCGTCAACGGTGAGGTCTTTTCCCTCAAGGAAGGTTCCAACGACGTGCAGGTGGTCTACACCGAGAGCCAGACGAACAGCAACGGCACCGCCGCCGCGTCCGTGTCCATTCAGATGGGCGTAAGCGACAGCGGTACGACGATCGCCGCCAACACCATCTCCATTTCCGACTTCACGTTCGAGCCGTACACGCAGGAAACTCTTGCGACGCCCACGGCGCTTTCCATCACCGATGCGGGCGTGGTCACCGTCACCGATCCCAACGAGGCGGGCAGAGTTTCCGGCTACACCCTGCAGTTCTGCCAGAACGGCAGCATCGTCTACACGCAGACGGTTGAAAACGGCGGCACCATTGATGACAGCGCCTTTGAAGACGGTACATATGATGTCCGCGTCATCGCGGTCGCTTCGAGCTCGCTGTACGCATCTTCGGCTGTCTCCGGCAATCTTGCGACCTACACCGTGAACAACGGCGGCGTGGTCTACGACGTTCCCACGGGTGGAGAGTCGGACGCTGTGGCGAATGCCGGCAGGTTCTATTATTTCGATGAATTTGGTAACGGCATTTCCAACGCCACCTATAACAAGGGTACCTTGCAGTTCAACGTCGATTCGACGGGCGGCAACTGGTACTCCCAGCAGATCTTCTACCGTGATTCCGCCGTTGCCGCCGGTGAAACGTATACCTTGTCGATGACCCTCACCTCCCCCGGCGCGGGCAGCATTACCGTGAACGGTAAGGTATTCAACCTGACGCAGGGCGCAAACAACATCACCGTTGAAAACCTGGTGCAGGGCGGCGCTTCGGCGACCATCTCCATCCAGTTCGGCGTGAACGGCACCGGCACGTCGGGCATTGCCGGCGCGGTCACCATCACGAACATCAACATCGCGGTCGCGTAACAAAAAATCCCGGCAATGCCTTCGGGCTTGCGCAAAAGACAAAACAAAAGGACGGCGTCCCCGCGGGGGCGCCGTTCTTCCTTTTGCACGGGGAGGGAAAAAGCGGGCATTTTCCCATGAAAAGGCGGGCAGAAAAGTCCGTTCGGTAAACAAAAGGTTAAAAAACGAAAAAACGGAGCCGCCGCCCTTGACAGAAAGGGAAAAATGATGTATGATAAAATATGTAGGAATATTGTCTTGCCGCGCGGCGGGCGGCAAAAAGAGGAAGTATCGTTGCAAATGGATAGATTCGGCGTCATTCTGGCAGGCGGCGGCGGCACGCGCTTCTGGCCGCTCTCCAGGGCACAAAAGCCCAAACAACTGCTCAACCTGACGGGCAGGGACTGTATGGTCAACGAAACGGCGGCGCGCCTCGCGCCGCTGACGGGCAGGGACAACCTGTTCATCGTCACGGGTGCGCCCCTGCAAGCGGCTATGGAGCGCGCAACGGCGGGCAAGGTGCCGGCGGCAAACATTCTGTGCGAGCCCGCGCCGCGGGGCACCGCCGCCTGCATCGGCTATGCCGCCATGAAGCTGAAAGCCCGCTATGGCGACGGCGTGATGATCGTCGTCCCGTCGGACGCCTATGTGCCGAGGAGGGATTTTTGCAGGCTTTGTCCGTCGCAGCGGACGCGGCGGAGCGGCAGGACTGCCCCGTCCTGCTCGGCGTCGAGCCGACCTTCCCCGCCACGGGCTACGGCTATGTCCGCTGCGGCGGGCGGCAGGGCGCGCTGCGAAAAGTCCTCCGCTTCACCGAAAAGCCGTCCGAAGAGGTCGCGGCGGAGTATGTGCGCAGCGGGGAATATCTCTGGAATTGCGGCATTTTCGTCTGGAAAATTTCCGTCGCGCTGCAAAAACTGCGCGAATTTCTGCCCGACGTGTATGCGGGGCTGGAAAAGATGGCGGCGAGTTTCGGCACGCCCGATGAAGAGCGAGTGTGCGGGGAGATATACCCTTCCCTGCAAAACATCTCCGTCGATTACGGCGTGATGGAGAAGGCGCAGGACATCCTGGCGGTCAAGGGGTCGTTCGGCTGGAGCGACGTGGGCAGCTGGGACGCGCTGGACGTCATCTACGGCAGCGACGAACAGGGCAACGTGTCCGTTGGCGACGTCGCCGCGGCGGACTGCGGGAACTGCGTGCTGTTCTCGTCCGGCAGGACGCTGGCGGTGTTCGGGGTCAGAGATCTCGTCGTGGCAGAGACGCCCGACGCGGTCATGGTGTGCCCCAAGGAGCGCGCGCAGGACGTGAAAAAAATGGTGGAATACCTGAGAAAAACGGGAAGAGAAGGGTTATTGTAGGAGAGTGTATGGATTATAAGGCAGAACATCAGAAATGGTGTATTTCCGCGACGTTTGACGAGGAGACCCGCCGCGAAGCGCGCGCCGTGACCGACGAGGCGGAGATGGAAGACCGCTTCGGCAGGTCGCTCGCCTTCGGCACGGGCGGGCTGCGCGGGCTGATCGGCGCGGGCACCAACCGCATGAACGTATATACCGTGGGCAAAGCCACGCAGGGGCTGGCGGACTACATCAATTCGGTCTGCGGCGCGGGGGAAAAGAGGGTCGCCATCGCCTATGACAGCCGGCGGCTTTCCCCCGAATTCGCCGAGCGCGCCGCGCTGGTTTTCTGCGCGAACGGCATCGAGGTCTTTCTCTTCGAAAGCCTCCGTCCCACGCCCGAACTGTCCTTCGCCGTGCGCAACCTCGGCTGCGTCGCGGGCGTGGTCGTCACGGCAAGCCACAATCCCCCCGCCTACAACGGCTATAAGGTCTATTGGCGGGACGGCGGGCAGATCGTGCCGCCGACGGACGCCCGCATCATCGCGCGCGTGAACGCGGTGACGAGTTTCGCCGCCGTCCACCGGATGGAGAAGCATGAGGCGGAGGAAAAGGAACTGCTGCACGTCATCGGGCAGAAGGAGGACGACGAATACATCGCCGCCGTGCGGCGTACCTGCCTCAATCTCGAAGTCATCCGCGAGATGGCGGGGGATATCAAGATCGTATATACACCTCTCCACGGGACGGGCAATATCCCCGTGCGGCGCATCCTGCGCGAACTCGGGTTCACGCAGGTGTGGGTCGTGCCCGAACAGGAACTGCCCGACGGCAATTTCTCCACGGTGGAGTATCCCAACCCCGAAGACCCCAAGGCGTTTTCCCTCGCTCTCCGTCTGGCGCGCAAGAAGGACGCCGACGTGGTGCTCGCCACCGACCCCGACGCGGACAGGCTGGGGGTGTACGCCAAGGACGAGCTGACGGGCGAATACATGCGCTTCACGGGCAACATGTCGGGGCTGCTCATCGCCGATTACCGCCTGTCGCAATTGCGGGAGAAGGGCAGGCTGCCCCAGCCCCCGTCGGACGGCGCGCTGGTCACCACCGTCGTCTCTTCGGACATGGCAAAGGCGGTCGCCGCGGAATACGGCGTCACCTGCATCGAGGTGCCGACGGGGTTCAAGTACATCGGCGAACAGATCCGCCTCTTCGAGGAGGCGAAAGTGAAAAACGGCGGCAAGACGGACGGGGCGAAGGGGGCGTATGAGTTCCTCTTCGGGTTCGAAGAGAGTTTCGGCTGCCTGGCGGGCACCTATGCGCGGGACAAGGACGCGGTCGCCGCGGTCGCCGCGCTGTGCGAGGCGGCGGCTTACTATAAAAAACAGGGCATGACCCTCTGCGGCAAAATGCGGCAGATGTACGAAAAATACGGGTATTACCGCGAGGGGCTGGAGAGCGTGATGCTCGAAGGCGCGGACGGGGCGCAGACGGCGAAAGCCGTGGTCGGGCGGCTTCTGCAATCGCCGCCGAAGGCCCTCGGCGGCGAAGAGGTCGTCGCCGTGCGCGACTATGCCGCGGGCGAACGGACGGATCTTTCCTCGGGGGAAAAGACCCCGACGGGTCTGCCGAAGAGCGACATGGTATACTTCGAATGCAAGGACGGGGGCTGGTGCTGCGTGCGGCCCTCGGGAACGGAGCCGAAGATCAAATTTTACTTCGGCGCGAAGCGGGAGAGCCTCGAAGCGTCGGACGCCGCGCTGGAAGAGATGCGCGCGGAACTTTTGCGCACGGCATACGAGGGAACGGAAGAGCCGGATTGAGGAAGGACCGGACCGAGGGAAAGAAGGAAGGGCACAGGGCGGAGACGGTGACAAACAGACGCGTCTGCCGCCGGGAAAAAAGCGGGAAAATTTATGAAGTGTTTTGTACTGGCGGGGGGAAGCAGCGACAGGTTATGGCCGCTCTCTCGCAAGAATTATCCCAAACAATTTATGGAGATACGCGATCACCGTTCGATGTTCCAGGAGACGATCCTGCGCAACATTCCTTTTTGCGACGAATACGTCGTTCTGGCAAACCGGCGGCACGAAAGCGTCCTGCGCGGGCAGCTCCGCGCTTTCCAGCGGCTGAAATGCTCCTTCATCTTCGAGGAACGGCCCGTCAAGACGGCGCTGTCCGTCGCCCTGGCGCTCATGCGCTGCAAGGAGAGCGAGGAAATACTCATCGTTTCCACCGATTCCATTTTGGACGGCGATTACAACGGCACGGTCATGGACCTCAAAAAGGTCGCCTGTCAGGACCGCATCGGCGTGGTCGGCACGCCCGCCATGAACAATTGGGCGGGGTATAACTATATCGAATACGACGGCAAGTCCGTCCTCGGCTTCTCTTCCTCCCGTCCCGAAAAGGGGTACTTCCTCTGGGACTGCGGGATCGTCGCGGGGCGGGCGGGCGTGCTTCTGGATTCGCTGGACGAGCGGTTCGTCAGCCGCGTCCGCCGCCGTCTGGAACAGTTCAACGGCGTCATCACGCAGGAGGTCGCCGCGGGCATGCAGCCGTACGCGCTGGGGCAGGTCATGAAGACCGACCGCGTCAGCCTGGTCCGCGCCCGGTTCCGTTTCCACCGCATCATCGACTTAAAGACATACAGCGAATACAAGGGGCGCAAGGAGCAGGGACCTTCCTCCGCCATCAAGGCGCTCTGCCGCAATACGGACGTCATCAATACCGAGGAGGAGAAGGCGGTCGTTCTGAACAACGTGGACGATCTTCTCGTCGTCAATACCCGCGACGCCCTCTATATCTCCAAAAAGGAGAGCGTGGCGGACATCAAGCGGATCGCCTCGCTCAATTACGAAAAGAATTCCGATATTTTCGACCGCAGCGACATTACCTATTATAATTGGGGGACCCGTCATACCCTCTACCGCACGAGCGGCTACCGGGTCAACCGCGTGACCGTCTACCCGCATAAGGAGATCCCCACGGAGACGTACGGCGGCAGCAGCGCCACGTTCTCGGTCATCGCGGGCACGGCGTTCATCACCGTCAACGGCTCGGAGGGGCGGGAGTACCTGCTCAACCAGAGCGCCTATGTGCCCGTCGGAAAGCGGCACAGGGTGGAGAACCGCGGCGAACTCAACCTCACCGTCATCGAAGCGGTCATCGGGCAGGATGCCGTCGGCGAGAACGAACGCCAGCCCGACGAGGTGCTGGTCAAGCTCCGTCCCGCGCTGCTGCAATGCATCTGGGGCGGGGTCAACCTGGCAAAGGTGCTCGGCAAAAAGCTCTACGGCAAGAAGAACGTGGGCGAAAGCTGGGAGCTGTCCACTCATCCCGACGGGGAGAGCGTGGTCGCCGACGGCAAGTACGAGGGCAAGACGCTCAGACAGTTCATCGAGATCATCGGCAGGGAGAAATTAGGCTGGAAGTGTCAGTCCTTCGCCTCGTTCCCTCTGCTCATCAAGTTCATCGACGCCCATCAGCCCCTCTCCATCCAGGTGCACCCGAACGACGAATACGCCTTCCCGCACGAAAACGAATACGGCAAAAACGAGCTTTGGTACATCGTGGACGCCAAACCGGGCGCCTATATCTATGCGGGTTTCAACCGCAACGTTTCTCGCAGCGAAGTGCTCCGCCGCCTGCACGACGGCACGATCGAAGAGGTGCTGCAAAAGATTTCCGTTCAGGCGGGACAGACGTACTTTTTGCGCACGGGCACGGTGCACGCCATCGGCGGCGGGTGCATCATCTGCGAAATACAGCAAAGCTCCAACGTCACTTACCGCCTGTACGATTACGACCGCAGAAACGAGCGGGGCGAACCGCGCGAACTGCACGTCGAAAAGGCGCTGGACGTGCTCAACTACAAGGCTTCCCTGCGCGAATTTGCCCAGCGCGACCGCACCGAACCCTATGGCAACGGCACGCGCACCCTGCTCGGGGAATGCAAATATTTTTCGGCGACAAAATACGAGGCGAAAGGGGAGATCTCCATCGCCGTCGATTACAGTTCCTTCTGCGCGTTCGTCGTGCTGGAAGGCAAGGGCAAGGTGAACGCGGGCGACGGCATCAGCGTCAAGACCTTCAAGCGGGGCGAAACGTTCTTCGGCGTGGCGCATAAGTACACCTTCCGCTCCAAGGGCAAGATCTGCCTGATCGCCGTCACGCTGTAAACGGCGTTCCGCCCGTAAGTGCGGGGCATGCCCGTATAGAAAGGATAAAACGAGTCAAAAAGAAAAGAAGATCGCAGGAGAAAGACAGGATGGAACGGAAAAAGGCATTGATCACGGGCGTGACGGGGCAGGACGGCTCCTATCTCGCCGAGTTTTTGTTGGAAAAGGGATACGAAGTGCACGGCATGGTGCGCCGCTCGTCGGTGGACCGGCATGAGCGCATCGTGCATCTCGAGGGCAGGGAAGATTTTCACCTGCATTACGGCGACCTGGGCGATTCCCTCTCTTTGGTCGGCATCCTTGCCGCCGTCCGTCCGGACGAAATTTACAATTTAGCGGCGCAAAGCCATGTAAAGGTCAGTTTCGACGTGCCCGAGTACACCGCCGACGTGGTGGCTACGGGCGTTTTGCGCGTTTTGGAGGCGGTACGGCTGTGCGGGTTGCAGAAGTCCTGCCGCATCTATCAGGCTTCCACTTCCGAGCTGTACGGCAAAGTGGAGGAGATCCCGCAGCGGGAGACCACGCCCTTCCATCCCTATTCGCCCTATGCCGTCGCCAAGCAGTACGGCTTTTGGATCGTGCGGGAATACCGCGAGGCGTACGGCATGTACTGTTGCAGCGGCATTCTCTTCAACCATGAATCGGAGCGGCGGGGGGAGAGCTTCGTCACCCGCAAGATCACGCTGGCGGCGGGCAGGATCGCCTGCGGCTTGCAGGACAAACTTTATCTCGGCAACCTCGATTCCCTGCGGGATTGGGGGTATGCCAAGGACTACGTGGAGTGCATGTGGCTCATTTTGCAGCAGGACGAGCCCGACGACTTCGTCATCGCGACGGGCGTGCAGCACACCGTGCGCGATTTCACCGAACGTGCCTTCCGCTATAACGGCATAGAACTCGAATGGCGCGGGCATGGGTCAGACGAAAAGGGGATAGACAAGGCGACGGGCAGGGTGCTCGTGGAGGTGTCGCCCGCATTTTTCCGCCCGACGGACGTGGACAATCTGCTGGGCGATCCGACCAAGGCAAAGACCAAACTCGGCTGGGATCCGCAAAAGACGCCGTACGAAGAGCTGGTGCGGCGCATGGCGGCGCACGACAGGGCGCTTGCCGAAAAGGAGAAACAAGGTCTATGATGGAAAAAGATGCAAAAATTTATGTGGCGGGGCACCGCGGCATGGTCGGTTCCGCGATTGTGCGGCGGCTGGAAAAGGCGGGGTATCATAACCTCGTCCTGCGTTCGAGCAAGGAGCTCGATTTGCGCCGTCAGGCGGATACCGAGGCGTTTTTCGCGGCCGAAAAGCCAGATTACGTCTTTCTGGCGGCGGCAAAGGTCGGCGGTATTTTGGGCAACGCCAAGCAGCCCGCCGACTTTCTCTACGACAACATCGTCCTTGAAATGAATGCTATCCGCGCGGCGTGGCAAAACGGCGTCAAGAAGCTCATGTTTTTGGGCTCTTCCTGCATCTATCCCCGCCTCGCGCCCCAACCCATGCCCGAGAATTGCCTGTTGACGGGCGCGCTCGAACAGACCAACGAGGGGTACGCCCTCGCCAAGATCTCGGGGCTCAAATATTGTGAATATCTGGATAGTCAGTACGGCGCCGATTATATTTCGGTCATGCCGACCAACCTGTATGGCAGGAACGACAATTATCATCCCCAGAATTCCCACGTCCTGCCCGCGTTCATCCGTCGTTTCCACGAGGCGAAGACGAGCGGGCAGAAAAAGGTGGTCTGCTGGGGCACGGGTTCGCCCATGCGCGAGTTCCTGTATGTGGACGACCTCGCCGACGCCTGCGTGTTCCTCATGAACACATACAGCGGCGCCGAAACGGTCAACGTGGGTACGGGAAAGGAACTCTCCATCCGTTCCCTTGCCGAACTCGTCGCGCGGGTCGTGGGTTACGAGGGAGAGATCGAATGGGACGCGTCCAAGCCGGACGGCACGCCGCGCAAGCTCCTCGACGTTTCCAAGCTCGAAAAGCTGGGCTGGAAGTACAAGACGGAGCTGGAAGAGGGCATCCGCCTGACGTACGAGGACTTTTTGCATAACCCCGTGCGGGCGGAGCGGTAAAAAGATCCGTAAGATCGGGGACGAAAAGGGATAAAATAAGAAGGGGATGCTATGTTTACGGGGAAAAGGCGGACAAACGGGAAATGGTGCGCCGCGCCGCATGTCTTGGCGCTGTTCTTTTTTGCGCTCTGCTGCCTGGCCGCCTGCGCTCCCGCCGAAAAATCCTATACCGTCGTCTGCTGGGGCGATTCGCTCACATGGGGCGCGGGCGGCAGGGCAACGAATTATCCGTCCGTTCTGGAAGGGCTGCTGCAAAAAAACGTGAACGAAGAAATTTACGTCGCCAACGCGGGCGTCGGGGGCGAAAGTTCGGCGACCATCTGCGCCCGCGCGGGGGTGTACGACCCGCTGGCGCTCGCCGCGGACGCCGTGCTGCCCGCAGGCGGCGGCAGGACGAAAGTCGTGCTCAACTATCCCGTGCTCCGGCAGGGCGGGCGCGAGGAGCTCGATCCCTGCACCCTCGGCGGCATCGAGGGAAAACTGACCATCGAACAAAGATCGTATACCGCCGAAGAGTACACGCACTATTTTGAACCGTCCGTGAAACTGCAAGAGGACGTGCCGCTTGCGGCGGGGACGGAACTTGTCACCCGCCATGCGACCGCCTTCGACGGCTGTTTCCCCGTCGTGTTCATCGGGCAGAACGGCGGCTGGGAGGACAGCGGCGAACTCATCGCCCAGCAGCGCGCCCTGATCGGGGCGGAATCGCTTGCGGCGGGGCGGTACCTCGTGCTCGGGCTGACCAGCGGTTCTGCGGCGTCGCGGGCGGAACTCGAAGGCGCGATGGAAGAGGCGTTCGGAGAACGGTACGTCAATCTGCGCGCCTATCTCAGCGGCAAAGGACTGGCGGACGCGGGGATAACGCCCACCGAAGAGGACGAAGCGCAGATGGCGGAGGGCGTCGTGCCCGAAAGCCTGCGTTCGGACGGAGTACATCTCAACGCCGACGGCTACCGGCTGATCGGAAACATCGTGTACGATACCATGCGGCGGCTCGGGTTCACGGCGGCGTGGGAAAGCTGAAAAAGCGATCGATAAAGGAATAAAGAAGGATAAAACATATCAGGCATTGCGCGGCGGCAAGCCCCCAAGGCGGGTTCGCCGGCGGGGAAAGAGAGCGCCGCCGCGCGGCGGAAAAGGAAAAAACGCATGCAGCAAACGGAGAGAGGAAAGAAAAAATTACTCATTTATGCCCATTATTATGCGCCCGACGTGGCGTCCACGGGGCAAATTTTGCAGGAACTGGCGGAGGGGATAAGCGACAGGTTTGCCGTCACGGTCATCTGTGCCGTGCCCTCGTATACGGGGAAGGTGACCCCCGCTTATGCCGAAAAACCCTTCTATTTTGAAGAACTGAACGGCGTAAAACTCATCCGCGTGCGGGTGCCCGCGTTCTCCAAGGGGAACAAGCTCAGCCGCGTGAAAAACATCCTCGCCTATTACCGGGGGGCGCGGAAAGCGACCCGCCTCGCGGGGGAGCAGGACTATGTCTACGCCGTGTCGCAGCCGCCCGTGCTTGGGGGCATGCTGGGGGTCTACGGCAAGAAAAAACTGCACGCGAAACTCATCTACAACATCCAGGATTTCAACCCCGAACAGATCATGGCGGTGGGATATTCGGGCGCGAAGCCCCTCCTGTCCCTCCTCATGCGCCTCGACAAGAACACCTGCCGCAAGGCGGATAAGGTCGTGGTCGTCGGCAGGGACATGGCAAAGACGCTGGAAGGGCGCTTTGCGGGCGAGGCCGTCCCGCCCTACTGCGTCATCAACAATTGGATGGACGAAAAGAAGGTCTACCCCCTGCCGCCCGACGACCCCGGCGTGGTGGCTTTCCGCGCCCGCTACGGTCTCACGGGCAAATTCGTCGTCATGTATTCGGGCAACCTGGGGCTCTACTACGACCTGCCCGGGCTGATGCGGCTCATCGGGCCGTATAGAGACCGCACGGATGTCGCGTTCGCCTTCGTGGGCGAGGGTGCGGTGGAAAAACAATTGAAGGAGTACGCGGCAAAGGAATCGCTCTCCAATGTCGTGTTCATTCCCTATCAGGCGAAGGAAGACCTGGTGTACAGCCTCAACGCGGGGGACGTGCACTGGGTGGTCAACGCCAAGGGCATCAAGGGCGTCTCCGTGCCCTCCAAACTCTACGGCGTCATGGCGGCGGGCAAGCCCGTCCTCGGCGTGCTGGAAGAGGGGAGCGAGGCGCGGCTCATCATCGAAGAGACGGGCTGCGGGCTGGTCGCCGCCCCGGGCGAGTACGGCGAGATCGCTTCCGTCCTTGAAAAATTCCTCTCCAAAGGCCTCGACCTTGCGGGCATGGGTGCCGCGGGTAGGGCGTATCTTGAAAAAAATCTCACCAAAGACGTTTCCATGCAAAAATACATCTGCGCAATAGAGGAGTGCTGAAAAATGGCAGTATTCACCCGTATCCTGATGGCTCTGACGGGCGTGAAGCACGGCAAAAACCTGCGAATGAGGGGCAACGCCTTCATTTTCAACCGCCGCGGCGCGTCCCTCTCGCTCGGCGACAACGTGCGCATCAATTCCTCCTTTCTCTCGAACATGGTAGGGCTCTATCAGCGCACCATCGTCATGACGAGGCGGGCGGGCGCGAAGATCGAGATCGGCAACAACGTGGGCATGTCGGGCGCCACCCTCTATGCGCGCACGGGCATTTCCGTGGGGGACAACACCCTCATCGGCGGCAATACGAAAATCCTGGACAACGACTTTCACCCCCTGGACGAGGGGGCGCGGAACCGCGGCGAAGAGGACGCCGTCGCCTGTAAGCCCGTCGTCATCGGCAAAAACTGTTTCGTCGGCTGCAACGCGCTCATCCTGAAGGGCACCCGACTGGGCGACGGCTGCATCGTGGGCGCGGGCGCGGTGGTCAGCGGCGAATTTCCCGCGGGCAGCGTCATCGCGGGTAACCCCGCGCGGGTCATCCGTACCGTGTTGCCGCAGGGCGAAACGGCGGAAGAAGGCGGGGAAACGCAATGAAGGTATTGCAGATCAACAGTTTCGGCAATCTGAGCACGGGCAGCATCGCGGCGGACATTCAAAGGACGCTGGCGGCGCGCGGCGGCGAAGGCATGGTGGCGTTTGCCCGCGGCGAGATCGCTCCCGATGTGCCCTCTTACCGCATCGGAACGGCCTCGGACGTCAAGGTGCACGCGCTCATGACCCGCCTCACCGACCGCACGGGCTTTTTTTCGGGCGGGGCGACCGAAAAGCTGATAGAACAGATCGACGCTTTCCGTCCCGACATCGTTCATCTGCATAACCTGCACGGGTATTATCTGCACGTCGGGAAACTTTTCAAGCATCTGAAGGAAAGGGGCATGCCCGTGGTCTGGACGCTGCACGATTGTTGGGCGTTTACGGGGCACTGCTGTTATTATTCCATGGCGGGGTGCGAAAAATGGAGGACAGGATGCGGCAGGTGTCCGCAGAAGCGGATGTACCCTTCGTCCCTGTTCGTCGATTCTTCCGCCCGCAATTACCGCGATAAAAAAAGGCTGTTCAACGGACTGAATATGCGGCTTGTCGCCGTTTCCGACTGGCTCCGGAAACAGGCGGAACAGTCCTTTTTGTCCGCTTATCCCGTCGAAACCATTTACAACGGCGTGGACGTCAACGTCTTTCGTCCGACCGCGTCCTCTTTCCGCGCGAAATACGGATTGGAGAACAAGACCGTCGTCCTCGGCGTGGCAAGCACCTGGGACGTGCGGAAGGGACTTGACGATTTTATCCGTCTTTCAAAGATGCTGGACGATTCCTGCCGCATCGTGCTCGTGGGTACGAGCGAAAAGGACAGGAAACGGTTGCCCGCAAACATTCTGGCGCTCGGGCGGACGGACGGCGCGGCGGCGCTGGCGGAAATTTACGCCGCTGCCGATCTGTTTTTCAACGCCAGCGTAGAGGAAACTTTCGGAATGCCCACGGTGGAGGCGCTCGCCTGCGGCACGCCCGCCGTCGTCTATCATGCCACGGCCCTGCCCGAAACGGTGGACGAAAGCTGCGGGTTCGTCGTTTCGCCGCACGATCTTTTCGCCGTGCGCGACATCATCGTGCAGGGCAAGTTCCGCCGCATGACCGAGGCGGACTGCCGGCGGGGCGCGATGCGGTTTGAAAAATCGACGCAATATGAAAAGTATATCGCGCTCTATGAAGAGATCTGTGCGGGACGATGAGGCGCGGGGAGGGATAAACATGGAAAAGACGCCGGTCAGGATCTTATACGTCAACGGCGGGCTGATGCACCGCAACGGTACGGAAGCGTTCATGATGAATTATTACCGTCGCTTCGACCGCTCTCTGCTGCAGATCGATTTTGTCGTGCACGGAGAGGGGAAGGGGGAATATGACGAGGAGATAATCTCGCTTGGCGGTAAAATTTACCATGTCCCCGTCAAAAGCAAGCATCCCTTTGCCTATCCGCGCGCACTGAAAAAAATCTTTTCCCGCGGGTACCGCGTCGTGCATACGCATACCGACGCCATGGGCTGCTGGATACTGAAAGTGGCGAAGGCGTGCGGCGTGCCCGTGCGCGTCGCCCACAGCCACAACACCGGGCACCTGACAAAAAGCCCGCTCAAAGTCCGCCTCAACGAATACGCGCGCAAAAACATCGTAAAATATGCCACTCATTGTTTCGCCTGTTCCGAGGCGGCGGGGAAATGGCTGTTCGGCGATCATCCCTTTACGGTCGTACGGAACGCCATCGACCTTGAAAAGTTTGCCTTCCGCCCGTCCGCGCGGGAAGAGGTGCGCGCGGAGCTTGGGCTCTCGCCGTCCGATTTCGCCGTCGGGCACGTCGGCAGGTTTGCACCGCAGAAGAACCACGGTTTTTTGCTGGAAGTATTCCGCGCCTTTGCGTCAAAAGAGCCGCGTGCAAAATTGCTGCTCGTCGGCGACGGGGAACTGCGGACGGAGATACGGGACAAAGCGGCGGCGTACGGCATTGCGGACCGCATTCTGTTTTTGGGCGTCCGCACGGACACGGACAGGCTGTACAGCGCCATGGACGCATTTGTGTTGCCCTCCTTGTTCGAAGGACTGCCGGTCGTTGCGCTGGAGGCGCAGGCGAACGGCCTGCCCTGCCTGCTGTCGGAGAGCGTCTCGCGCGAGGCGGGCATCGCCGAAGCGGGGGTGCGCTTTCTGCCTTTCGACGTAGAAGAGTGGACCCATGCCCTGAAACAAACGGAAAATGCGCGTCGGACGGACAATACGGAGGCCTTGCGCCGCGCGGGGTACGACATTGCCTCGGAGAGCGGTAAATTGCAGGACTTTTATCTGCATATGGCAGCAAAGACGGCGGAAGAAGAGAACGGAAGAAAGCAAAAACAATGTGATTGAACGTCCCGCGGCGACCGCCGCGGGGGAAGGGAGCGTAACGTTTTGGATCGATTCATCGGAAACGCAAAAAAACGGGAGAATTTCTCCCCATACCATAGAGAATGGAAGCGCGCGGCAGTGCGGGCGGTCGTCACCGTCGTCCTTTGGGCGGTGTTCCTCCTGCTCTTTTATGATACGGGCAAGGACAATCCGGATCTCTCCCCCGCCACGCTTGTGACCTTCTTTTTCAACGGCGGGCTGTTTTACGGCATGATGCTCTGCGCGCTCAGAAAACGCGCCTTTTCCATCGACCTCATGCACGCCTTTTTCCTCTTTTCGTTTATGTTTTTCGCGCCTTTAATCCAATATTTGAAAGGGGAATGGTGCTGGGGCACCGATTTTCCGGAAAGCAGGATACTCTTCACCAATTTTCTGCTCGATCTCTGGTGTTTCGTCTATCTCGCCGTGCGCAACCTGCATCCCTTCCGCCGGAAGGACGGGGGACTGTGCGAACGGCTGCAGCCCCCGCGGCCCTATGCCGCGGTGCGCGTCAGCCGCGCCTTTCTCGTCTGCTGCGTGCTGCTCAGCGACGTCGTCGCCCTCTTCCTGTTCGCGCGCTACGGCACGGCGCTGTTTTCCCGCGCGACCAACACGGCGTTCACCTTTTCCAATTCCTCGCTCTCTCTCATCGTCAGCTCCGTGGTGCCGGCGTTCGTGACGGGCACGACGGCTCTGGCAGTGTTCAACGTGCGCCCGCACGGACGGCTCGCCGACTGGCTGCTGCTCGTCATGCAGGTCTTTGCCCAGCTCATCGTCTGCTTTCCCTTCGGGATGGCGCGCTTTCAGATGGCCGTCATCTATATCGGCCTGGCGCTCGTGCTCTGTCCCTTCTTCCGCAAGGGACCCTGGTTCATTCTGATGATGGTGTTCGGACTGGTCATCATCTTCCCGCTCGTCAACGTCTTCCGCTCCCTGGCGATCGGCGAGGTGAACATCGGGCAGGCGTTCGCGCAGGTATTCGCTTCCCTCGTGTCCGACCTCACCGAGGGGCATTACGACGCCTATACCATGTTCATGCTCATCCAGGAATATGTGGAAGAGGCGGGGCTTTCCTACGGCGGGCAGCTCCTCGGCGTCGTGCTCTTCTGGGTGCCGCGCGCGTTCTGGCCCGGTAAACCCGTGGGCAGCGGTCAGACGGCGGCGGAGTTTTTCGGCTGGGACTTTACGAACCTCTCCTGCCCTCTCCCCGCCGAAGGATACGTCAATTTCGGTATCCTCGGCGTCGTGCTCTTTGCCGTGCTCTTTTCTCTCATCGTCCGTAAGGCGGACAACGTGTTCTGGCGGGGCAGGAGCGTATTCATGAAGATCGTCTATCCCTTCGTCGTACCGTTCGTCTTTTTCTTGATGCGCGGCGACCTGCTGAGCTCGTTCGCCTATCTCTTCGGCTTCGCCGTCACGGTGTGGGGGGTATATTTCGTCAACCGGCTCTTTCTGCGCGAGGAGCGGCTGCGGAAACGGCGCCGCCGGGCAGTCGCCCGCGCGGCGAAAGATCTGAAACAACGGCGGACAGACGCCGAATAAAATCGTAAGGAGTGAAACAAAAATGATTTATGTCAACAGAAGCGGCGGCATTTGCCGCACGGCGGAGATCGAAAAGGCACTCGCCTATGTGCGCGAAAACGGCGCGGTTCTCGCGGACGGCAAAACCTTTCTCAACGGCGACAAATTATACGTCAGCATCCAGAGCTACAAGACCAAAGCCCGCGGGGACTGCAAATACGAGGCGCACCGCCGCTATATCGACATTCAATACATCATCGAGGGCAGGGAGATCATCGCCGTGACCGACGCCGCGGGCCTGCGAGAACGCGCGCCCTATTCCGAAGAAAAGGACGTCGTGTTCTTTGAGGATGATAAGAAGGGGACGGAGTTCGAATTGCACGCGGGGGACTATGTGGTCGTATTCCCCGAGGACGTGCACATGCCCAAGGTGTGCGCGGGTGAGCCTTCCGACGTCAAAAAAGCGGTTGTCAAGATACTGATTTAACGTAAAACAGGAAGAACGCGGGCATGGATATCTTCCCGCGTCCGGTTTTCTCACTTTTAACGGAGAGGACCGAGGGGCAGAGGTATGAAGTTCGAGCGAAGCAAAAACGCGACCCGCAATGTATTCTGGGGATTGCTTGATAAAATCGTCATCATCCTGGCGCAGTTGCTCATCAAAGCCATTCTGCTCCGTGTGCTGGGTGAGGAGTATCTGGGACTGAACAGCCTGTTCACGTCCATTTTGAGCGTGCTCTCTTTGGCGGAACTCGGCATCTCCAGCGCCCTCGTCTTTCACATGTACCGCGCCATCGTGGATGAGGATAAGCTGAAAATATGCGCGCTGTTGCATTTTTACAGGCGCTGCTATTACACCATCGCCGCCGTCATCCTCATCGCCGGGCTCGCCGTCATGCCCTTCCTGCCCGTCCTCGTGCGGGACGAAATGCCCGGGGGGCTGAATATATATGTGCTGTACGGCTTCAACCTCGCATCCACGGTCATCTCGTACAGCCTGTTCGCCTATAAGGGCTGCCTCATGGAGGCGCACCAGCGCTCCGATCTGTCCAATAAGGTTTTTGTTGCCGTCGACACGCTGCAGTACATCGTGCAGATCGTTATGCTGCTCGCGTTCAGGAATTATTATCTGTACAGCGTCGTGCCGCCCGCCATTTTTTTGCTGCGGAACCTGCTGATCGCGTTCGTCGCGAACAAGTACTATCCCGATTACCGTCCGCAGGGAAAACTGAATAAAGGGGTGCGCAAAGCCATTTTCGGCAAGGTCAAGGCGCTCTTCGTCTATAAGGTCGGCAACGTGTGTTCCACCTCGGTGGACGGCATCGTGGTCAGCGCTTTTCTGGGGCTGCAGGTGCTCGGCATATTCACCAATTACCAATATATCATCACCATGCTGTTCTCCTTTCTGCTCATGTACTACAACGCCATCCAGGCGGGGCTGGGCAACAGCATCGTGACCGAAACGGTGGAGCGCAACTTCGGCAATTTCAAAAAACTGCTGCTCATGCAGGGCTGGATCTGCGGTTTTTGCGCCGCCTGCCTCTTGTGCCTCTTTCAGGACTTCATGTCTCTGTGGATGGGGGAGAGTTCGCTCCTCTCCATGGGGCTCGTCGTCTGCTTCGCCGTCTATTTCTATGCCTTCAAGATCCAGGACGCCGTGACGGTGTTCAAGGACGCCGCGGGCATGTGGGAAGCCGACCGCTGGCGCCCGCTCCTTTCGGCGGCGTGCAACCTGACCCTCAATATCCTGCTCGTGCAGTTCATCGGCCTGTACGGCATCCTCCTGTCGACCATCGCCTGCTGTCTGTTCATCGACCTGCCCTGGGCGGCGCACGTTCTGTTCAAAAACTATTTCAAACGGAACGCCGGCGTCTATTACGCGCGGCTGGCGGTCTATACCCTCGTCAATATAGCGGTGGCGGCCGCCACGTTCGGCGTGTGCGCCCTGTTGCCGACCGCCGCGGAACTCTGGCAGCGCGTGCTGTGGTTTTTGCTGAAGATCGTCATCTGCGCCGTCCTGCCCAATCTCCTCTTCGTGCTCGTCTATCACCGCACCGCGGAGTTCAAATCGCTCTGGCAGACGGGAAAGAACGCGCTCTCGTCCCTCCTCGGCAAGGGCAGAAAACCCGCCTCCGCCCCCGCGGCGTCGGAAGGGCAGCCGCCCGCCCCGCAGGGGGAGGACGGCGCGGACGGGAAAGAGGGATGACCCTTCTTCGTCAATGCCGTAAAGACCGGGGCATGCCCCGAAAAACAGCAAAAAGCGGAAGTCCGTTCCAAGAGAAGGCTTCCGCTTTTTTTCATTGTCCGCAGGGCGAGCGGGGGTGCAGGGCGTGCGGGGCGCGCCCGCACGCGCCGTCAGCCAAAGAACCGGACCAGCCCGCCTGCGATGAGTTCCGCCTCCCGTTCGTAGCCGCTTTCCGAACTGTGCACGGCGTCCCGCAGAAAGGTATCGTACGTCAGCGCGTTGAACCCCGCGGTGTTGTAGAGGTCGATGAAGGGGATGCCGTAATAGGCGGCAACCATGCCCACGGCTTTTGCCTTTTCCGCCACGTCGTCGGCGCGCGGGCGGTGGGGGGAAGCCAGCACGATGCGCACCGAAGGTTTGAGGGAATACAGTTTTTCGACGATGTATTTGTATCCCGCGCAAACCGAGGCGTTTTCGGCGTTGCTCGGCTCGTCCCCGGGGGAACCGGGGGCGGAGCCCGTGCTGTTGAAGAGTCCCATGACGAACACGATGTCCACGTCCGCGATGTTCTGCGACGTGACGTTGTTTGCAAACACGTTGATCTTCGTACCGCCCGCGGAGAGGTCCTTGACCGCGCTTAATCCCGTCCATTTTTGGACATGGCTCTGCCAATATCCCCCTTCGGACAGGCTGTCCCCGAGGGTCATCATGGTCTTGCCGAAGAGATTGGAGCGAACGCATTGCGGCACGGCGACGAAGCGGCTGAGCGTAAGATCGTCGGCGACGGGCTGCGGCTCGTCCGCCTGCTGCACGACCAGATCGGCGAGGGTATGCGTCGCCCGGTAAAAGGAAATGAACATGTATTTTGCGCTCGCGGGTGCCACGATGCTTCCGTTCACGTTGACCGAGTTGGAAATATAAGTGCCGTTGACTTCGTCCCAATCGGTGGCGGTGATGTTGTCCGCCGTCTTAAAGACGATCTTGGCGATGAGTTCGCTCTGTCCGTCGACGGAAAAACAATAGGTCAGTCCCGCCGATACGGGAATGCCGTTGAGGGTGGTGTCGTAACCGGCGCTGTCGTCCATGTTGCCGATGTTGTTCAGCTGCTTGTCGGCCGCAATGGAAATGCCCTCCATGAGATTGGGAAATCCGCCGCCCGTGATGAAGGTCGTCTTGCGGGGCGTTACGCTGCCGTTCGCAATCCTTGCCGCGTCGCCGCATACCGCCCAGGCGTCGCCCTTCCAGGCGTAATATTTCCCGTCGTCCGTGCAGTAGAAGTAATCGCCCGCGTCGCCCGCGTATTCTTCGTCCAGGTCTTCCGCGCCGTCGACGGCGCCTTTGAAGCGCATGTTGCCGATCTTTTCGGCGGCGAGGGCGCTCAGTTCTCCTTCCAGCGCGTCGCGCAGGGTGGGGTAGCGGTGCCCGTTCAGGGTGCGCGCGTCAACCACTTCTCCCGAGGCGACGGGCACGGGGGAAAGGCATCTTTTCAGGTCGAAGCAGAGGGCGGCGGGGTGCATGTATACGGCTCTCTTCGTCATATCACTTCGCCTCCTTTGAGCACCCCTTCCACGCGGAGGGGAAAGACGGGCGAGGCGAAGGCGCTGCCCTCGAGGTCCGCCAGCCGCACCTGCATCAGGACGGGCTTTGCGGGGTCGAAGAGAAAGCTCTCTTCCTGGGAAAGCGTCACGGAAAGGGAATACTCCCCCGTTTCGCAAGTCGTCAGATCCTTTTCCAGCACGTTTTCCCCGCCCTGGCGGAAGGTAACGAAAAAACTCTTTACCTGCGCGCTCTCAAAGGGCAACGTGAAGGAAAAGACGGGCGTCGTGCCCTGCATGATGGTTTCATTCATTTGAAATTTCCTTTCGATGCGCATACATTCTTGTTTTTGAGCTCAAAAACAGTATACCACGGCGGGACGGCAAAAGACGGGCACCCCTGCCAGAATTTTTGTGCGGACGTTTTTTTCGCGGAAAGACGGCAAAAAAAATCGGCTGCATTTTAGTTGTGTATTCCGTTGACAAAATATAGATAAAATGTTATAGTAAGAACAGCGCGAAGCCATCGCGATCTCTCGCCCGTGTGCGGGCAGGGGGCAGGAACGTTGAAAAAAAAGATAAAAATATCTCCCTATATCATCATCATGGTCTGTTTTCTCGCGCCGATCCTCATCGGGGCGGGTTTGCTTTGTCTGCCCGTGGCACACATGCCGGGCAAGAGCGTCAACTTCGTCGACGCCCTGTTTTTCGCCACTTCTTCCATCTGCGTGACGGGGCTGTCCGTCGCCGACGTCGGCACGACGCTCAGCATCTTCGGGCAGACGGTCATGGCGGTCCTCATCGAGATCGGCGGGCTCAGCATCCTGACCATCGCCTGCTTCTTCATTCTGTTCGTGCAGAAAAAGCTGGCGTATTCCACGCAGACGGTCATGCAGGAGATGCTCGGGCGGGACACTATGGCGGACATCAAGGGGCTCATCCTCAAGATCGTCATCTTCTCCTTCTCCGTGCAGTTCGTGGGGGCGGTCGTCAACTGCATCGTCTTTCTCCTGCACTTCGACGACGCGGGGTTTGCCGTCCGCGCCGCCATCTTCCACACCGTTTCGGCGTACAACAACGCGGGTTTCGATATTTTGGGCACGGGGGATAACCTCGTGACGCTCACGCGGGAACTGCCGCCCGTTCTGAACGCCGTGTTCAAGATCGACACCATGCTCCTCATCGTCATCGGCGGCGTCGGCGTCATCTTTCTCGACGACCTGTGGAAGAAAAAGAGCTGGAAAAAGCTCAACATTTCTTCGAAGATCGTCTTTCTGGTGACGGGCGGCATCATCCTCGGCGGCGGGCTGCTCACGAAACTCTTCTATTTCATCGACGGGCAGGACGTGCCTCTTCTCGAATGTTTCTTCCTCGTCGTGTCCTCCCGTACCGCCGGGTTCGACAACGTGGGGCTCTTTTTGGATACGCCGGGCAGCGTGCAGGCGCTCCTCATCTTCACGATGTATGTCGGCGCCTCTCCCGCTTCCACGGGCGGCGGCATCAAGACCACCACTTTCTTCGTGGTCCTCGCGGTCGTCGCGGCGTTTATCCGCGGCAAACGCCCGTCGTTCAGTTATAAGAGCATCTCCCAGCAGACCATTCTGAAGGCGTTCGTGCTCATCATTTTCAGCATCCTGTACATTCTCGTCGCCGTCACGGTCATCTCCGCCATAGAAGGGGAAAAAATGACCGTGTCCGACATTCTCTTCGAGGTCGTTTCGGCGTTCTCCACGACGGGGCTCTCCCTCGGCATCACGCCAAGCCTCACCGCGGCGTCCAAACTCATTCTCTGCCTCACCATGTATCTCGGCCGCGTGGGCATCCTCACCTTCCTGAGCGCCATGAACAAGAGCTGGATCTTCTCGAAATCCGAAGACGACGTCAGGTACGTCGAGGAAAATATAGTTGTAGGATAAAAAATAAAGGATAATTTGTATGAAAAAAAGTTTTATCGTAGTCGGTTTGGGCAGATTCGGGCAATCGGTCGCCAAGACCATCGAATCGCTGAAGGGCGAAGTGCTGGCGGTGGACGTCAACGAAGAGGAGGTGCGCCGGGTGTCCGAAAGCGTCACCCGCTGCGCCATCTGCGACTCCACCTCGCTCGCCGCACTCAAAGAGCTGGGCGCCGAAAACATGACGGACGGCATCATCGCCATCGGCAACGACCTGCAGGCCGCCATTCTCACGCTCATGAACCTCAAAGAGCTCGGCGTGCAGCGGGTCATCGTGCGCCTCTCCGACAAGACCTATGCGCCCATCTTCGAGCGGCTGGGGGCGGACAGGCTGGTCATCCCCGAGGAGGACTTCGGCGTTTCCCTCGCGCACAGCCTCGTGTCGCGCAACGTGTCCGATTACTATCAGATCGCCTCCAAGTACGGCATCGTGCGTCTCAAAGTGGGTGATACGTTCGAGGAAAAGACGCTCATCGACATGGACGCGCGCAACCGTTACGACGTCAACATCATCGGCATGTTCCGCGGCGAGGAGTTTTTCATCCCCAAGGCGACCGAAACGGTGCACCCGGGGGACGAACTGCTCGTCATCGGAAAAAACGACAAGGTCAACCGTTTCGATCTCTATGTGAACAAGCCGTAAAGGGGCGGCTCACCCAAAGGGCGCAGGAAAAAATCCTGCGTCTTTTTTCGTCCGCCGTGCATAAAATCTGCGGGAAGGGCAATAGTAAAGACATCTTTTCAAATTTTTTCAAAGGACGGTGTAAACATGAACCCTTTCGAACAGAAACCGAGAAAAATCGAATCGACCTACGAAAGCTGGCACGACCTTGCCCCGCAGGCGTACGACAAGTACGAAACCGACCCCTACACCAAGACGCGCATCATCCTCATGAACGGCGCGGAGATGGAAGCGGTGCGTTTTTCGCACGCCTTTGCCCGCGCCTGTCCGAACAACGACGTCCGCCGCGCCCTTGCCCGCATGCGGCGGGGAGAGGCGCAGCAGCAGAAGAAGATCCAGGCGCTCAAACCCAAGGACGAAAACCAGCTGGAAACGACCATCTCCTACGAGCAGCTCGCCGTCGACCTGACCGCCATTCTCGCCCAAAGGGAGCGCAACGCAAGCATCCGCAACCAACTCAACTTCGCCCTGTTGGAGGACTTCGACCATCTCTACCGCTTTTCCGATCTCCTCGAACAGGACGACGGGGAGATGTTCGACGCGCTCATCGGGCACTACACCGAGATCATGCCCGGCCGCCCGACCATCGCCGAGCACCGCCACCCGGACGACGATATCCGCTACCCCGTCGACTTCCACACGGCGGACATTTTAAGCCGCCTGCACGTGAACATCATCACGGCGGCGGAGCAGCAGACCATGAACTTCTACATGAACGTCGGTTCGTTCTATCCCACCGACCAGGGCCGCCGCCTGTTCAACGAGATCGCCATGATCGAGGAACAGCACGTTTCGGGTTACGAGAGCCTCGCGGACCCCGATTGCAGCTGGCTGGAAAACCTGCTCATGCACGAATATACCGAGTGTTATCTGTACTATTCCTGTTATCAAGACGAGACCCATGCCCGCGTCAAACGCATTTGGGAGAGCATGTTCGAGATCGAGGTCGCGCATCTGCACGCCGCGGCGGAACTTCTGAAAAAGTACGAAGGCAAGCATTGGCAGCAGGTCATCCCGCAGGGGGAATTTCCCACGCTCCTCGCCTTCCACGAGAACAAGAAGTATATCCGCGAAGTGTTGCAGTCCGTGCGCCTGACGGCGATGAAGGAGGGGTACTGCGCGGTGGACGACCTGCCCGCGAACGCCGATTTCTTCCGCTATCAGAAGGCGGTCTGCCCCGAAGAGGCGAAAGTGCCGTCCCACAGTTTTATGTCGCTGTATATCGAGAAGAACGGGCAGGATATGCGGTTTGAAGAAAAGCCGCACCCGATCCCCGAACTGCGCCGCCGCGACGAGGACAACGCCGACATCGCCCGCAAGAAAAACGCCTGATGCGCACATGACGATATGCGCAGATGAATGTATATAGATATACACACAATAACCAACGCCGTAGGTACGCCTGCGGTGTTTTTTCGTTTTGTTTGTATGAAAAATGAGAAAAGGCTTGAAAAGCCACAAATTATGTGATATAATAAAATATATTTTCTAAAGAAAAGGATGAATATTTTATGAGAGTGAAGAAATTTTTTGGCGCTTTAATTGGAATGTTGTTATGTTTTGCAACGGTGGTTTCGACGGCAGCGTGTTCCAAGACGCCGTCGATGACCGTTACAGCTGAAGAGTGGCAGACGGCATTCTCTGCAGAACGGTTTGTCAACTCGAAGATATCAGTGACCTTCTTCATCCCGGACGGGGTTTCATATTTGGAATATGTTGCGGCCGATGGCGTTGAATATTATCATCAAACTGTTGTGGAGGGAGAAAATATCCGCGAGGATACATCTTATAGTCAGCGCATGGAAAATGGGTATAAAATGTACGAACAACAGACGAACGGATGGGAAATATCTGACTATGAAAGGTCGATTTTTGAAGTGAGCGGACTTTCGGTTATGATAGAAATGTTTGCCGACAATTATGAATCATTTACATATGATGAGGCACAAAATGGTTATATTTTCATCGTTGACGAAACGGAAATGGTTGTGATTTTTCGTTGTTGGTTTGAGGAGGATACTTTATCTGCCTGGAGTTATGAAAGTATTTTTATTTTGAATGAATCCATTGATTATACGGTATACAATGTTTCCGTCACGTTCGGTGGGCAGCAGGTGGAGATTCCCGATCTTCGGGAAGCGTAAAACAACAACTTACTGGATCCCCTTAGATAGGCGTTGGATTGATTAAGACGGCATTTTCCGCCAAGGAAAACGCCGTTTTTTCTGTTATCGCTCCGGAAATGTCTTGCCATGCCGGAAAAATTGTGGTAAAATTGGAAGGACTATGGAAACACTGCTCTTGAAAGCCGATGAAAACAGCATACGCTATGCGGGCGAACTGCTCCGCAGAGGGGAGATCGTCGCCATGCCCACCGAAACGGTGTACGGCATCGCCGCCGACTGCACGGACGGGAACGCAGTGGCGAAGATATTCGCCGCCAAGGGCAGGCCGCAGGACAACCCGCTCATCGTGCACATCGCCTCTCTGGACATGCTCGAAGGGGTCGTCGCCGCCTTTCCGCCGCCGGCGCAAAAATTGGCGGCGGCGTTCTGGCCGGGGCCGCTGACCATGATCCTGCCGCGGGGGGAACGGCTGTGCGACGCCACCTGCGCGGGGCTTTCCAGCGTGGGCGTGCGCTTTCCCTCCCACCCCGTGGCGCAGGCGGTCATCCGCGCCGCGGGCGTGCCCCTCTCCGCGCCAAGCGCAAACTTAAGCGGCAAGCCCTCTCCCACCAACGCGCGGGACGTGTTCGCCGACATGAACGGGCGGCTGCCCCTCGTCCTCGACGGGGGGGACTGCACGGCGGGCGTAGAGTCGACGGTCGTGTCTCTCCTGGGGGAAAAGCCGCAGATATTGCGCCCCGGCTATGTCACCAAGGAGCAGATGGAGAGGGTATTGGGTACGGAAGTTCTGATCGCCGCCGCCATCACCCACGCTGTCCGCGCGGACGAAAAAGTGCTTTCGCCCGGCATGAAGTACAAGCACTATGCGCCCGACGCTGACCTGACACTCGTCAAGGGCGATTTTGCAACATTCCGCAAATACGTCGGGGGCATGCCCGCAAAGAACGTCTGGTGCCTGTGCTTTGACGGCGAAGAGGACGCCCTGCCCGTGCCCGCCCTTTCGTATGGCGGAGAGGGGGACGGCGCGGCACAGGCGCACAGGCTCTTTTCCGCCCTGCGCGAACTCGACAGGCGGGGGGCAAAGACGGTATACGTCCGCTGTCCCGCCGAGGACGGCGTGTCCCTCGCCGTCTACAACCGTCTCCTGCGCGCGGCGGCGTTCCGCGTGGTCGATCTGCGCGGGGACGGGGAAAACAGGTAAAAGATCCGGAGGAGATACATATGGAAAATACGCTCAAAGTCAGGGTGAAAAAGGTGCGCGACGGGGCAAAACTGCCCGTCTATGGCTCGGCTTACGCCGCGGGCGCGGACTTGTACGCCTGCACGGCGGAGGAGATAACGGTGCCGCCGCACGGCACGGCGTTCATTCCCACGGGCATCGCCGTGGAACTGCCCGCGGGCACGGTGGGGCTGGTATACGCGCGCAGCGGGCTGGCTTGCAAGCGCGGGCTTGCCCCCGCCAACAAAGTGGGGGTCATCGACTGCGACTACCGCGGCGAGGTGATGGTCGCCCTGCACAACCACACGGACGCGCCGCAGGCCGTCGCGGCGGGGGAGCGGGTGGCGCAGCTCGTCGTCATGCCCTACCTTGCCGCCGCATACGAGGAGGCGGAAACGCTTTCGGACACCGTGCGCGGCGCGGGCGGGTTCGGCTCGACGGGGAGAAACTGACATGCGCATGCACCGCAAGAGCAATCTCGAAGCGCGCCTTGCAAGGTGCGCGGACGTCGCGCCCGTCATGGGCGTGCCCGACCGCAACTTAAAACGCCTGCTCGAAAATTACAGGAACTATCTCGACCTGCCCGCCCTGTTCGGCAACCATAACCCCGTTTATCTCGAACTCGGCTGCGGCTGCGGGGGCTTTTGCATCGAGTACGCCCGCCGCAATCCGAACGTCAACCTGCTCGCCGTCGAGCGCATGAGCAACGTCATTCTCACCGCGCTGGAAAACGCGCAGAAGGCAAACCTGCCCAATCTTCGCTTTCTGAATATTCCCGTGGAAGTGCTGCAATGCTACCTGAAAAGCGGCAGCGTCGGGCGGATATTCCTCAATTTTTCCACCCCTCTGCCCGAAAAAACGCGGGAGCGGCAGCGGCTGACGTCCAAACGGTTCCTGGACATCTATAAAGATCTTTTGCCTTCGGGCGGCGAGGTGTGGCAAAAGACGGACGACATGCACTTTTTCGAATATTCCCTGGAACAGTTTTCGGCAAACGGCTTCCGCCTGCAAAACATCAGTTTAGACCTGCACAAGAGCCCGTTCGCCGCGGAGAACATCGTCACCGAGTATGAACGGAAATTCTCGGACATGGGTATGCCCATTTATCGGTTGGAAGCGGTGAAAGCATGAGCGGCGAAACGGAAGAAATAGAGGAAAAAACGGGGCGGGACTTTCCTCTGCCCGAATATCTTTTGCCCTGGTTTTACGAAAACAAACGGGACCTGCCCTGGCGCAAGAGCAAGGACGCCTACGCCGTGTGGGTGAGCGAGATCATGCTCCAGCAGACCCGCGTCGAGGCGGCGAAGGAGCACTATATCCGCTTCATGCGAGAATTGCCCACGGTGTTTGACCTCGCTGCGTGCGACGACGAAAAACTGATGAAATTGTGGGAGGGGCTGGGCTACTATTCCCGCGCCCGCAACTTGAAAAAATGCGCCGTGCAGGTGGTAAACGAGTACGGCGGCGTGTTCCCGCGGGACAAGTCGGCTCTTTTGAAACTTCCCGGCATCGGGGAGTACACGGCGGGCGCGGTGTCGTCCATCGCCTACGACGAAAAAAATCCCGCCGTGGACGGCAACGTGCTGCGCGTCTGCGCGCGTGCGGAAGGGGATTTCACCCCCATCGACGACCCCAAACGGCGCAAGGCGCTCACCGAAAAATTGGCGGCGGTCTATCCCGACGAGGCGGGGGACTATACGCAGAGTTTAATGGAATTGGGTGCGCTCGTGTGCCTGCCCGAAAACCCGAAATGCGGGGCATGCCCCCTGCGGGGGCACTGTGTCGCCGAGCGGGAGGGCTGGCAGGCGCGCCTGCCCGTCATGCCCCCGAAGGCGGAAAAAAAGCGGGAAAAACTTGCCGTCTTTCTCGTCCGCACGCCGTCGGGCGCCGCGCTGCGCAAGCGCCCCGCAAAGGGAGTGCTGGCGGGCATGTGGGAGTTCCCGAACGTGCCTTTCGGCGGCCTTTCCGCCGCGGAAAAAGAGGCGGAAGGGGAATTTCTGCGCGCCGCTTTGCGGGAATTCGGCGTTGAAAACTATTCCCTGCAAGGCAAAAAAGAACATACCCATGTCTTTACCCATCTCGTGTGGGACATGACGGCGTATATCCTCGACACGGCGGACATGCCCGCCGCCTTGCAGGTCTTTCCCTTGGGAAAGATCAGGACGGAACTCTCCATCGCCTCCGCCTTCCGCTGGTGCCTGGACTTGTTATAATATATTGAATTGGTTCATTTTGTTTTGCGCCCGCGTCTGCGGGTGCATTTTTATTTTTCGGAAAAATGCGCCGTACCCCTTGCAATTTATCCGCAATTGTGCTATACTGAACATACCACGCAACTGAATGATCGTCCCAAAGGGATACGAATCGGCATTTCGTATCTCTACTTTCCCTTTGGGACAGGTTGCGTGGTAACAATCGGAGGTACATTTGCAGGGCGTGCTTTCGGTTGAAGGCACGCTTTTTTATTTGCCCTGCAAAAAAGTTCCAAGGAGGATAGAGAAAAATGAAATGTCCCAAATGCGGCAGAGAGTTCCAAGGGGATCTCTGCCCCGCGTGCGGCTATCGGGCCGCAACCAACGAACGGTGCCCCGTGTGTGGCAGACCGCACGCCGCGGGCGAACGGTTCTGCCCGCAGTGCGGGTTCGACTATGCGGCGCCGCGGTATGCGCCCCCGCAGGGGTATGTGCAGGGAGCAGGTTTGCCCGCTCCGCAGGCCGCCCCGCAGGCGGCGCCCCTTGCCCCGTCCGTTCCGCAGACGGTCATCAAAACGGACAAGCGCGGCGGGCCCGTTCTGCCGGACATTCTGCTGCCTCTCGATGGTTCGCGGTTTATATTTGCAGAACTTATCTGCGTGATTATGGCGGCAATTTTTACCAGCTTCTCCTTTTCTACTTCCGGCTTTCTGAAACCGACAACGCAAGATTTGTTGTTTTGCTTTGTTGCCTGTCTGCTCGCCGATATCTTGTTGAATGTTGTATCGTTTTTGGTATACAAACCGGAAATATTCAAAAAGATGATGAGGCAGCCGAGTCTTGCAAAGAGCGGCAAGTCCTACCGTTACCGGATGTATCGGACAGGTGCCATCGTTGCGGGCTTTTGCGGGTTGTTTTTTGTTGTTTATATGTTAGGTATAGACTTTTTCATTGAATTGACCGTCTACGAAAGATCGACCATTGCCGAAGCCATGTCTTTCGTATTTGGCGATATTACACTGTTTCAATGGTTTGCTTGGCTTCTGCTTGCCCTTATTCCTCTTGTGTTGGCAATTGTCTATTGTGTCCTTTGGAGCAAGAACAAAAACGCATCATGCTGGCGTATTTCGGGAAAAAACGCCCTGCTTCCGGACAGAAAACTTCTGTCACTTACGGACAGGTGTACAAGGCATTTGTCGATTACCGCGCCGCATGGGAACAGTATTGGGCGGAGCCCCGCCGCAAGCGGTGCGAGGTGCAGGGTGTTGTTCTGTCGGGGCTTGAAATGTCTGCAATCGTCAGGACGCATACCACGGTGAAAGGTTTGATTGCCAGCGTGGTTATAATTCTCGTCATTATTGCGGTTCCGTTGAGTTCAAGATATTACATGAACAACATTTTCCGCGCCGATAAAGTTTCCCTCGTCACGCTCGGCATGACGGAGGACGAAGTGGAGGATGTTTTCTGCTCGTCGTACAGGGGACAGACGGATGACATGGCTTCGACCGACCTCGTGTGGAAGTATTACGACGCGGACTATATGAAACTTTTGGAAAAGAACGACAGTTTCGACCCGGGCGGCATCGGGGACGAGGACGACTTCGAATCGGCGTTCGAGGACTCCGTGGCGCTGGAAACGACTTCGTTCAAGTATATCGAAGTGACCTTTGCCGCGGCGGAAACGGAGTACGGCACCGGGGAAAAGACGGTGACGGGCGTCCTCTTTGATGCCGATCGGACGCGGGAATCGAACGGCAGGGACGAAAAGGACATCGAAAGCCAAACCGTTCTGACCGCCGAGGTCGTGCTCGGGACGGACAGCATCAATGTCGTCTATGAGATCGCTTACGAGGACGGCAGCCTCTTCAAGGGGGCTCCCGCCTATGCGTGGCTGGCGTTCGACGAGGTCGCCGACGAGGTCGGCGGACAAGTGACGGTGGAGTGGTACGACCCCTTCGGCACGCTGCTCACCGCAACGGCAACGGTCGTCGCGGCATAAAGACTTGAAAAGGGGCGGCGCTTCATCGCGCCGCCCCTTTTGACCCGGTGCAAAAACGCCCTTTCGCAAGAAAGGTCGTAAAAGAAAGGGGCATGCCCGCATTTTACCGATAAAATAAAAGTTTACGCGCGGGGTGCGACCTTTTCAAAGAAAAAGTTGCGCTCCGACACGTCTTTCAAGGGCATGCCCGCCCCCAAAGCCAGCATGGCCTTGACGCGCGACATCTGAAAACTTTCGTCGTAAAAGATCTCGGCAAGGGCGGCAAGCTCCGTCGCGCTCTCGTATACGTTCCCGCCGCGGAGGACGGGGGAGAGCACGGCGGGCACGCCCTTTTCGCGGCAGAGGCGCAGAAAGTTCGCGGCGTTGCCCCCGCCCGCCGTGCAGATCGTCCCGCTGTGGTAGAGTTCCAGGACGACGGCGCGGGGCTTTTTTGCGGAAAGACCGTACAGCGAATAGTCCGTCAGGGAGTGCGCCTTGACTGTCAGTATGTCCGTGCAGAGGTCCTGCGCCGTCAGCCCGCAAGGCGCTCTCTCGGCGCGCAGCTCGTCCGCCGTCGGGTTGACGGGATCGGCAAGATATTTGAATTTTCCGTCCGACCAAACGCCGAACGGCACGCCGCCGAAGGAGGAAAAATCCCCCGTGACGGGCGCGCAGTCGCTCAAACGGGAGGCGAGGTGTATCCGCGCAAAACTTTCCCCCGCGTTGCGGAAGGCGACGAACACGCCGGGCAGCCCTTCGCCGATGAAATCGACCGCCGCCGCAAAGTTATCGGGCCCGTTGCTCCGCTCGTCCGCCAACGGGTACAGCGCGGACACGAACACCACGGGCAGGCGCGCGTCGCAGAAGAGCAGGGCAAAGAGGGGCGCTGTGAAGGAGAGGGTGTCCGTCCCGTGCGTGACAACGACGCCCGCGTACTCCCCCCGCAGCTTTTCGCGCAGGCAGTCGGCAAGGCAAACCAGGTCGTTTTTTTGCATGTTCTCGCTGAGCACGTCCAGGGGGCGGCATTCGTCAAACTCTGCCTCCGTCCCGTACTTCTCTTTATACATTGCCGTAAGCGCGCCGCCCGCGCCGCCGTCCGTGCCCACGCAGCCGTCTCCGCGGTATGCCGACCCGATGGTCCCGCCCGTGTATATCACGCATATTTTTTTCATGTCCGTCCGCCTCTCCTATAATAATGTAATATAGCATTCCGTTTCCGCTATTATACATTGCGCCGCGCCACTTGTCAATCTTTCGCCAAGCCTTCGTTTTTGTTGATTTTTCACAAACGTGTATGAAAGATATAACAATATGTTGATTTTTCACATTTTCGGCTTTTTTTCTCTTTGTGTTCCAAATCGATTGACTTTTTTCATATAAAAGGATAAAATAATATCAGTAAAAAAATATCAATTAAAATTTTTTCCGAAATACAAAAAAAGGGGCGTTCGTCCCGAAGGAGCAGAAAGATGGAAGAAAAAATCGTAGACAGCATGGAAGGGTTGGAAGAGACCATCGCCCGCGTCCGCGCGGCGCAGGCGGTCTTTGCCACCTACACGCAGGAACAGGTGGACGAGATTTTCCGCGCGGCGGCGCTCGCCGCCAACAACCAGCGCATCCCCCTCGCCAAAATGGCGGTCGAGGAGACGGGCATGGGCGTTGTCGAGGACAAGGTCATCAAAAACCACTATGCGGCGGAATACATTTATAACGCCTACAAGCACACCAAGACCTGCGGCGTGATCGAAGAGGACACGGCGTTCGGGCTGAAAAAGATCGCCGAACCCATCGGTCTGGTCGCGGCGGTCATTCCGACGACCAACCCCACCTCCACGGCGATCTTCAAGACGCTCATCTGCTTAAAGACGCGCAACGGCATCATCATCAGCCCGCACCCCCGCGCCAAGAAATCGACCATCGCTGCCGCGAAAGTCGTTCTGGAGGCTGCCGTCAAGGCGGGCGCGCCCGAGGGCATCATCGGCTGGATCGACGTGCCTTCCCTCGACATGACCAACACGCTCATGAAGGAGGCGGACATCATCCTCGCCACGGGCGGCCCCGGCATGGTCAAGAGCGCGTACTCTTCGGGTAAACCCGCGCTCGGCGTCGGCGCCGGCAACACGCCCGCCATCATCGACGACACCGCAGACGTCAAGCTGGCGGTCAACTCCATCATCCACTCCAAGACCTTCGACAACGGCATGATCTGTGCGTCCGAGCAGTCGGTCATCGTGCTCGACAAGGTGTACGAAGAGGTCAAGAAGGAGTTCGCTTACCGCGGCTGCTATTTCTGCAACGAAGAGGAGAAGAACAAGGTCCGTTCGACCATCCTCATCAATGGCGCGCTCAACGCCAAGATCGTCGGGCAGAAGCCCGTCACCATCGCCAAGCTCTGCGGGTTCGACATTCCCGAAAGCACCAAGGTGCTCATCGGCGAAGTGGAGAACGTGAACATCGACGAGCCGTTCGCGCACGAAAAACTGTCGCCCGTCCTCGCCATGTACCGCGCGAAGGACTTCGACGACGCCGTCGCCAAGGCACAGCAGCTCATCGCCGACGGCGGCATGGGGCACACTTCCGCTATTTACATCGATCAGCTCACCCAGAAGGATAAGCTGGAAAAGTGGGAAGCGAGCATGAAGACCTGCCGCATGCTCATCAACACGCCTTCTTCCCAGGGCGGCATCGGCGACCTCTACAACTTCAAACTGACGCCTTCCCTGACGCTGGGCTGCGGTTCCTGGGGCGGCAACTCCGTTTCCGAGAACGTCGGCGTGAAGCACCTCATCAATATCAAGACCGTTGCGGAAAGGAGAGAAAACATGCTTTGGTTCAGGACCCCTCAGAAGGTATATCACAAGAAAGGCTGTCTGCCCGTCGCCCTCGCCGAGCTCAAGGACGTCATGGGCAAGAAGAAGGCGTTCATCGTCACCGATAAATTCCTGTATGAAACCAACCGCATCAAGCCCATTACGGACAAACTGGACGAAATGGGCATCCGCTATACCTGCTTTGCGGACGTCGAACCCGATCCTTCCCTCGACAGCGCGAAGGCGGGCGCCAAACTGATGGCGGACTTCCAGCCTGACGTCATCATCGCCCTCGGCGGCGGCTCTGCCATGGACGCCGGCAAGATCATGTGGGTGCTCTACGAACACCCCGAAGTGGACTTCTACGACATGGCGATGCGCTTCATGGACATCCGCAAGCGCGTCTACACCTTCCCCAAGATGGGAGAAAAGGCGTACTTCATCGCCATCCCCACCTCGTCCGGCACGGGTTCCGAAGTCACGCCGTTCGCCGTCATCTCCGACAAGGCGACGGGCAACAAATACCCGCTGGCGGACTATGAACTGCTGCCCAACATGGCGATCATCGACACCGACTTCATGATGACCCAGCCCAAGGGGCTGACCGCCGCTTCGGGCATCGACGCCTTGACCCATGCCCTGGAAGCGTACGCCTCCATTATGGCGACCCCGTACACCGACGGCGAAGCGCTGGTCGCCTGCAAGCTCATCTTCAAATACTTGCCCCGCGCTTACGACAACGGCATGAACGATCCCGAAGCGCGCGAAGCGATGGCCGACGCCGCCACCATGGCGGGCATCGCGTTCGCCAACGCCTTCCTCGGCGTGTGCCACTCCATGGCGCACAAGATGGGCGCCTATCACCACATCGCGCACGGCATCGCCAACGCGCTGCTCATCGAGGACGTCATCCGCTTCAACAGCGCCGAAGTGCCGACCAAAATGGGCACATTCCCGCAGTATCAGTACCCGCACGCCCGCGCGCGGTATGCCGAGATCGCCGATTACCTCGGGCTCGGAGGCAAGACCGAAGAGGCGAAAGTCGAAAACCTCATCAAGGCGATCGCCGAGCTCAAAGAGAGAGTGGGCATCAAGCGCACGATGAAGGACTACGGCGTGGACGAAAAGTACTTCTTCGATACCCTCGACGAAATGAGCGAAAAGGCGTTCGACGACCAGTGCACGGGCGCCAACCCCCGCTACCCGCTCATCTCCGAGATCAAGGAGATGTACATCCGCAACAGCGGTTTCAAGGCTCCCAAAAAATAATCGGAAACACGATTCGACAAAAGAGGCTTTGCATTTTTGCAAAGCCTCTTTTGTCATACCCATGCCCGAGAAAAGAAGGGGAAAGGGGACGCGGCCTTCCGGTCGCGCCCCCTTTGCTGCGTTATACTGTTATAATGTGCGGATATATCCCTTCGGCACGGGCATGGCGCCGTCCTTTTGGTATTTCCTTTATGCTTGCTCCGCTACGACGTCCGCTTCGGGCGCCCACTTGGCAAGGCTCTGTATGCCGCGCTTGCAGCCGTCCTTGGTGGCATAGCCTTCTTCGCAGACGCAGATGAGTTCGCCGTTGCTCGCAAGCAGGCGGTAGCGGTACTTGCCCGCCTTGTCGAGGTACAGCTCGAACTTCGGGCAGGGCAGCGTCTCGCTCTTTTGCAGGGTCTGGTCCTCGATGCGGGCGTTCACGTTTTTCTTCACGCTCTCAATGCCTTTTTTGCAGGCGGAGAGAGAGGAGTAGCCCGAACCGCCGCTGACGGCGATCGTCTCCTTGTTGGGTGCTTTCAGGCGGTAGTTGATAAAGCCGTTAGCCGTTTTATAGTACACGAATTGTCCTTTGTTTGCCATTGCTGGTTTCTCCTTGTCGTTTTTCTTTCTATATTGTACTCCATCGGAGAAGATTTTTCAAGGGGGTTTTGAAAAAATTTTTTTATTTTTTCTCTCCATCCGCCGCCGCGGCTTTTTGCGCGGCTTCGGCGTCCTTTTTGCGCTGGTAACGCACGAGCAGGTACGAGCCGACGGCACCGAGCGCGAAGAGGGCGATGCCCAGGGCGAGGTCGACGGCGTTCACGCCGTTTGCCGCCCAATCGGAATATACTTCGAACACATCGGGGTTGAAGAACATGGCGCAGATCGAGCCGAGCGACAGCCCGACGATCATCGAATACGCCGTGTGCCGCGCCTTGCCGAAGATATAGGTGAGGAATTTCGAGAAGGTGAAAAGCCCCGCAAGGAAACCGACGGCGAGCGCCGCATAGACGAGGAAGATCATGGGGTTTTCCTGCCAGAAGGTGAGGCTGACGCTGTCCACGAGGGAGGAGAACCAGCCGATGGCGAGCAGAATGGCGGAGGCGCTGAGGCCCGGCACGATCTGCGTCACGCCGACGATGTACCCGACGGGCAGACTGAGAACGACCTGCCACCATTCCACCGTCGAAAACACGTTCTGCGCCGTGTTGCCCGCGCCGAGGAATACCGAGGCAATGCCGATCGCGACGGGGATGAGAAAGCCGATGGCGAGCAGGCAGATGCGCTTTGCGTTCATTTCGGCGCCCTTCAGTTCGTCCTTGACGGCGGGGAAGGCGCCGCTCATCAGACCGGCAAACAGCCCGATGACGGCAAAGGGCAGGAGGGCAAGCAGCTGTTCCACGGCGATGAATCCGAGCAGCACGCCCAAAACCATGCCGATGATGATGGGCAGCAGGAAGAGAAAGCATTTCTTGAATTGCTTGAAGAGATTGCCGACCGCATACAGAAATTGGTCGTACAGTTTGAAGATGATGGCGATGGTCGAGCCGCTGATGCCCGGCACGATGACCGCCAGCCCGATGAAAAAGCCCAGAACGGCACTCTTGCACCAGGTCTTTTTGTTGTATTTGATCAGTTCGATCTCATAATTTTCCTGTCCCATAGGGTGTAAGCGTAACTCCTTTTTATCAGTATACGTCCTTTCGTCCGTCAATATTATAG
>JAGHJP010000051.1 GCA_017886575.1 Clostridia bacterium | reverse complement strand
GGGACGGGAAAAGGGCGAGGGGGATAGAAGGGAAGCGAAGAGGGCAAACAAAAGCCGCCCGCGTTTTCAAAAACGCAGGCGGCGTAATTCATTCATGAACGTCTGCCGTTATCTTCCCTTGCCGTCGGCATGGAGCGATTCGTCGTCGTCCTGCAACGCCGTCTTATCGGCGGCGGGCGTTTCATCGGGCGAGAAGCGTTTGGAGTGCTTGACGACCGCCACAGCGGAGAGCAACAGGCAACCGATCGCCACGGAGTACTGCCTTGTAAAGATGAGTATGATGCAGGAGAGGATGCCAAAGATGGCGAAGGCAAAAATGCTGCGGCGGCGGTGGGGGTTGATCTTCACGAACACCGAAAAGATGATGTATACCGCCGCAAGGATCCAGCCGACCCAGGTGACGGGCAGCAGCCCGATGACCACGCCGAAGGAAGTGGCGATGCACTTGCCTCCGCGGAAATGGTTGAACACGCCCGTCGCATGCCCCAGAACGGGCGCGACGATGACCGCGGCAAAGAGCATGTTTGTCGGGTCGAGGAAGATTGTCCCGAGGAATACGGGCAAAAATCCCTTCGCCATGTCCAACAGCAGGCACGTCATGCCCATGACGGCGCCGCAGGAAGAAAATACGTTCGCCGCCCCGGGGTTGCGGTCGGGAAACAGTTTTGTAACGTCCTTGCGCAAGATCAGTTGCGGCAGCAGACGGCAGAACATCACGCCGCCCAACAGGTATCCGCCGATGATGAAGGCCATCCATTGTAAAATTTCTAACATAAACTTATCCCCTCATGATTTTATCCGCAATGCGTTCGGCGGCGTCGGGGTAAACGTTTGCCCGCTGCGCCCGCCGCATGTTGTCGGCTGCTTCTTCGTCGCACAGCAGTTTCTGTGCCAGAAGAGCGGCTTTTTTTGCTTTTTTTGTACCGTAAGACATGCCGTGCGCCGTAAAAAATTCCACGTTCTTCGTTTCGCAGCCCGGAATGGAGTGCAGGTGTACGAGCGGAACGCCCGCCACGGCGGCCTCCGTGCTGGAAAGCCCGCCGGCTTTGGAGATAAAGACGTCCGCCGCCTTCATGTATAGCGGCACATCCGCCGTGTAGGCCAGGGTGTGCATCCGCCCGTCCGCGGCAAAGCGTTTGTCGACCGCCGCCTTCAGTTTTTCGTTGCTGCCCGTGATCAGGTACACAAGGCAATCCTTTCCGATCGTTTTCATCAGGCATTTGCACAGCTTTTCGATCTTGCCGCAGCCCACGCTGCCGAACATGAGCAGGAGGATCTTCTTATCCTGCGGCAGCCCCAGTTTTTCGCGCGCCTCGCGCTTGGATATTTCCTGCATGAAGGCGGGGTGCACGGGAATACCGAACGAGTAAATTTTTCCCGCGGGCAGTCCTTTTCGTTCGGCTTCCTCTTCGAGTTCGGCATGGGGGATAAAGTACCCGTCCAGTTTTGTGTCCGAAGTGAAGGGGATGCAGGTATAATCGGTCAGCACCCCGTAGCAGGGAATGCCGGGGTTCCATTTGTCGCGGATGGCGGTCATCGCCTCCATGCCGTACAGGTGGCAGCACAGCACGCAGTCGAAGGCGTTTTGCACGATGTAATCGTTGAGCGCTTCGGCATAGGTGGAATTGGCAAAATATACGGGGGAAGGGAAGGGCGTCTTTTCATAGATGGCGCCCGCCTTGTAGATGACGCCGAACACTTGCGGCGTATTTTTTATGATTTTGTTGTAGAGGGCGGAGACGAAATTCTTGGCTTTTTCACTGCTGAAAACGATGGGATCGACGATCTCCGCATAGGCGCCCCGCTCGGTCAGCACATGCTGCATGGCCCTTGCGGCGCTGTTGTGCCCCCCGCCCGTGCTACAACTGAGTATCAGTATTTTCATGTCAAATTATGATTCCTTGCAACAGGATGTAAAATACTTACAAAAATCCCTGTCTTACTCTCTCGCCTATATCATACATTTTTATGACAAAAATGTCAAGTGTTTTGCCGAAAATTCCTTTCGCCCCCGTTTTTGCCTCGGCAGCATGTGTTTCTCCGGCAAATCTTTCCCGCGGCGCGGACGGAGTTGACAAGCCCCCCGCCGAGGTGATAGAATATAGGAAAAAGGTAGAAGAGAGGAAAAAACATCATGTCCCGAATCCGCATCGCGCCGTCCCTTCTGAGCGCGGACTTCGCCGCCATGGGCGAGGAACTCATCTCCATGGAACGGGCAGGCGCCGACCTGCTGCACTGCGACGTCATGGACGGCGTGTTCGTGCCCAACATCACTTTCGGCATCAAAATGGTGGCGGACATCCGCAAGCGCACTTCGCTGCCCCTCGATTGCCATCTCATGATCGTCGAGCCCTGGAAATACGTCGAGGCGTTCGCCAAGGCGGGCGCGGCATACATCACCGTGCATTATGAGGCCTGCGGAGACAGGCTCGGCGAGGTGCTGCAAGCCATCCGCGGTTGCGGCGTCAAAGCGGGCGCCGTCGTCAATCCCGACACGCCCGTGTCCGTCCTGCAAAACGTTTTGCCCCTCTGCGACATGGTGCTCCTCATGAGCGTGTTCCCCGGTTTCGGCGGACAGAAGTACATCGGCTCGGTGACCGCGAAGATACGGGAAATGAAGGACATGTTGCGCGCCGCGGGGCGGGACATTCCCATCGAGATCGACGGCGGCATCACGCCCGACAACGTGGCGGAAGTCAAGGCGGCGGGGGCGGAAGTCATCGTCGCTGGCAGCGCGGTGTTCGGCGCGGCGGACAGGCGGGCGGCGGTCGCCGCCCTGCGCGAACGCACGAAATAACGCCCCGCACGGCGCGGGCGGAAGGACGGGAGGACCGGCAATGAAGGGCATTCTGCTGTTGAACGGACGGCCTTACGGCGGAAAAATAGAGGCGGGGGACGCATACGTCGTCTGCTGCGACGGCGCGTACGCCTGGGCGAAGGATAAGGCGAAGATCGACGAAAACGTCGGCGACTTCGATTCCCTCTCCCTTGCGCCCGTGCCGCCCCCGCGCAAGGTCTATCCGTCCGAAAAAAATTTTACCGACGGCGAGATCGGGCTGGAACTTTTGCTTTCCCGCGGCTGCGAAGAGATCGAGGTGTATGGCGGCGGCGGGGGCAGGGAGGACCATTTTCTGGGCAACCTGCACCTTTTATACCGCGCGCAACGCGCGGGCGTGCGCGCGAAGATGTTCACCGAAAGCGCCGTCATCTTTCCCGCCGCGGGCGAAGCGGAACTCCGCGGCAGGGCGGGGCAGACCGTTTCGCTGTTGCCTTTCGGCGGCGGCGCGCATATAATGGAGAGCGAGGGACTCAAGTACCCCCTCGACGGACTGACCCTCTCCTACGGCAGCTGCCGCGGCATTTCCAACGTGCTCCTGTCCGGCAGGGCGCGGTTCGTCTGCGACCGGGGGACCGTGCTGGTCTTTCTCGACAACTGAAAGAGGGGAAGGACGGCTTTGAAGTATTGCGATCTGCACTGCGATCTGCTCGATAAGATCCGGACGCCCGCCGCATGGACGGACGAGGGTGATCTGCAAATCACTCCCGCAAGCCTCTGCGGGGGCGTTTTTTTGCAGGTCTTTGCCGTATTTGCCGAAAACACGCGGGCAGACATGGCGTATTTCCGCGCAAAGGCGTCCCTCTTTCAAAAAATCAAGGCCCGCGCGGCGGCGTGCGGCGTGCGCGCCGTCCTGTCCGTGGAAAACGGCAGCATGGCGGAGGAAAGGGCGGAGAACGTCGGCGAGATGCTTGCCGCGGGCGTGAAACTCTTCGGCTTGGTCTGGAACGGCGGCAACGCCCTCGGCGGCGCGCACGATACGGGCGGCGGGCTGACGGCATGGGGCAAAACGGTCGTCGAATTTCTGGCGGCGGAAGGCGCCCTGCCCGACGTGTCGCACCTGTCCGACGCGGGTTTTGCGGAGGTCGCCGCGATCATGAAGGCATGCCGCAAGCCCTTCGTCGCCTCCCATTCGTGCGCCCGCGCTCTTTGCCCGCATTCCCGCAATTTGACGGACGGTCAATTGCGCGCCCTGGCGGACGCGGGCGGCCTTGCCGGGGTCAATTTTTATCCCCCGTTTCTGGGCGGATTTTCGCCCGCGCAACATATTGCATATATGATAGACATCTGCGGCGAGGACGCCGTTGCGCTCGGCAGCGACTTCGACGGCATGGCGGGCGGGTACTACAAAAACTGCGCCGACGCCGCGCAAAGGATAGAAGGGGATCTGGAACGGGCGGGGCTTTTTTCCCGGCAGATCGAAAAGGTCCTGCAACAAAACGTCCTGCGGCTCCTGGGGGATTGAGGACGGGGGAATGCGGACGAAAAGGCGCGCAACGGAAAAAGGACCGTTCCCATTTTCGGAACGGTCCTTCGTGCCGTCATCGGTCAAAAATTCAGAAGTTTAAGCGCGCTGCACTTTGTCGCTCTTGAGGCATCTGGCGCAGACATAGCCGGTCTGCGTTTTGCCGTCCTGCACGAAGCTCACCTTCTGCACGTTGACTTTGAAGGTCCTCCTGGTCCTGCGCTTGGAGTGGCTGACATTGTTGCCCGACGCCTGACCCTTTCCGCAAATGCTGCAAATTCTGGACATATTCACACCTCCGAGGTAAAATTCATCATAAAGAAATACGGCCCGCGACCGTAAGTACAAATACTATACCATGAAACGGCCAAAAAATCAATTAAAAAAGGACCGCAAACGGAAGAAAAATAAAAAAATTCCGAAATTTTTTCCGAAACGCTTGCCAAACGGAGAGAAATAATGTACAATGAACATTGTAAACGGGAGAGTCATATGTCAGTCAATACAAGCAACGCTTACGGTAAAATATCCATTTCCGACCTGGCGATCGCCAAGGTCGCTTCCTATGCCACGATGGAAAGTTACGGCATCGTCAAGACGGTGGCGCGGCGTTTTACCGATTCCCTTGCAGAATTTTTGAAAAAAGAAGTCGGCGGCAGGGGCGTGCGCGTCACCACCTCCGGCAACAGGATCTATATCGACGTTTACGTCGTCGTCAAATACGGCGTTTCCATCAACGCGGTGGCGGAATCCTTAAAGGAGACCGTTAAGTATAAAGTCGAATACTTCACCGGCATGATCGTAGACACGGTTAACGTCAACGTGATCGGAGTCAAGCTGTAAAACTTGGCTCTTTTTTCCGTTCCGTGTCTTTTTTCGCGCCTCTTTCCTCCCGCATCACCCGTCCGCGGCGCGAAACGCATTCAAGGAGTAGAAAAATTTTAATATGCATAAAACCATCAGTAGTACCGATTTCAGAAAAATGATCATCAGCGGGTCGAGAACGCTGGACGTCAACCGCGCCAAGGTGGACGCGCTGAACGTTTTCCCCGTTCCCGACGGCGATACGGGCACCAACATGTCCCTCACCCTTCAATCGGCAGTGCATGAAATGGGCGCCTGCACGTCCAACGGCATCGCCGAGATCTGCGACGCCGTCGCCAAGGGCGCGCTCAAGGGCGCAAGGGGCAATTCGGGCGTCATCACTTCCCAGATCCTCCGCGGCATCTGCTCGGTGTTCCGCGAGGGCAAGCCCATCGACTGTAAGATCTTCGCCAAGGCGCTCGAATCGGGCACGAAGGTCGCCTACGGCGCCGTTTCCATCCCCAAAGAGGGCACCATCCTCACCGTCATCCGCATGATGGGCGAGTACGCCGTCAAGAACGCGGGGCGCAACAAGGATCTCGACGTGTTCCTGGACGACATCATCAAAGAGGGCGACAGGGCGCTCGCCATGACCCCCGAAATGCTGCCCGTGCTCAAAAAGGCGGGCGTCGTGGACAGCGGCGGCGTCGGGCTCATGACCATCTTCCGCGGCTGGCGCGCCGCGCTCGCGGGGGAAGAGATCAGCGAGGACGAGGTCGAAGGCGCCGCGCAGGTGCAGAAGAGCGAGGAGGACGTGTTCGGCGACAATTCCGACATCATCAATCTCGACCTCGGCGAGATCGAATTTGCCTACTGCACGGAATTTTTCGTCATCAACCTCAAAAAGAGCACCACGCTCGCCGACATCGAGCGGTTGAAAGAAAAGCTCATGCGCATCGGCGATTCGGTCATCTGCATCGGCGACCTCGAACTCGTCAAGGTGCACGTGCACACCAACACGCCCGGCAGGGCGCTCTCTTACGCTTTGGAACTCGGCGAACTCGACCGCATCAAGATCGAAAACATGCTCGAAGAGAACCGCCAGGTCCGCGCCAAGCGGGAAAAGGAAAAGAAGCTGATGGGCATGGTCTCCATCTGCGCGGGCAAGGGCATTGCCGATATCTTCAAGGACCTCTTCGTGGACAAAGTCATCGAGGGCGGACAAACCATGAACCCTTCGGCGAACGACATCGCCGACGCGGTCATGCGCGTCAACGCCTCCAACGTGTTCGTGTTCCCGAACAATAAGAACATCATCCTGGCGGCGGAACAGGCGAAGGCGCTCGTCGAAAACCGCACCATCCACGTCATTCCGACCAAGAACATCCCGCAGGGCTTTGCGGCGGCGCTGGCGTTCGACCCCGAAGCCTCCGTCGCGGAGAACAAGACCAACATGACCAACGCCGTTTCGGACGTCAAGGTCGGGCAGGTCACGCATGCCGTGCGCACCACCACCGTCGGCCGCTTCCACATCAACGAAGGGGACATCATCGGCCTGGACGACAAAAAGATCCTCGCCAAGGGCGCGGACGTGGAGGAAACGCTGCTCGCGCTCATCGCCAAACTCAAAGACCCTTCGCACGAGGTCATCACGCTCTATTACGGCGAGGAAGTCACGGAGGAGCAGGCGGAGGCGGTCAAGGAAAAGGTCGCCGAACTCTATCCCGACTGCGACGTGGACGTCCACTTCGGCGGCCAGCCCGTGTACTATTATATCGTGTCTTTGGAGTGAACGCGGCGTTCCTGCCGCACCGAAAAACCGCCCGCGGGCGGTTTTTTCCGTTCCGGGCGGCGAATGGGGCGAAAACCTTGAAATTTTGCCGCGAATGTAGTATACTGAAAGAGAAGGAGGGAAAAAACGGAAAATGCAGCTTTCTTTCATCAAGTACATCTCCGAAAAGCGGGAAAAGGACCTGAACAAACTCCGTATCTTTTCCACCAAAGACCTCGTCGACTACTATCCGCGTGCCTATCTCGACCTCACCAAACGCACTTCGCTGCGCGACGCCTATCACAACGACATGGCGCTCTTCGTCTGCCGCGTGCTCTCCGTCGCGCCCGTCAACCATGCCAGCCGCTATAAGGTCGTGCGCGCCTTCTGCAACCAGGACGGCTTTCCCTTCACCGCCGTGTGGTTCAATCAGCCGTACGTCGCGCAGAAGTTAAAGCCGGGCGAATATCTCTTTTACGGGCGGGTATCCAACCGCTTTGACGCGCTCTCCGTCACCAATCCGACCTTCGAGCCGCTGGACGAAAACCGCCGCCTCAAAGGCATCGTGCCCGTGTACACGGTCAAGGGCAGCGTCACGCAGCGGGTCATGGCGAACGCCGTGCGCGAGGCGCTGAAAGTGGAGAAGATCGACTCGGTCATCCCGTCCCCGCTCATCGCGAAATACGGCCTCTCCTCCCTCCCCAAGGCGTATTGGAACGTGCATTTCCCCGATACCATGTCCGAGCAGAAGGGGGCGGCGGAGCGCATCGCGCTGGAAGAATATTTCAAGCTCATCAGCGCCTTCAAACTCATTAAGGGAGACAAAGAGGAAGTGCGCGTCAACGAGTATACCGTCACCGCCAAAGAGGTCAAGGCGTTCACCGAACGCTTTCCGTTCGATTTTACGGACGGGCAGAAGCAGGCGGTCAACGACATTTACCGCAACCTGCACGCCCCCACCCGCATGAACCGCCTGTTGCAGGGGGACGTGGGCAGCGGCAAGACCGCCGTCGCCCTCTGCGGCATCTTCATGGCGGTCAAAAGCAGGCACCGCGCCGCCTACCTTTCGCCCACCGAAGTGCTGGCGCGGCAGAACTATGAAACGCTGTGCAAATACTTCCCCGATTATAAGGTCGGCTACCTTTCGGGCGCGCTGACTGCGAAGGAGAAACGGGAGATAAAGACGGCGCTCAAAAAAGGCGAGCTGGACATCATTTGCGGCACCCATGCCATCATTCAGAAGGATGTAGAGTTGTCCGATCTCTCCTTCTGCGTGTGCGACGAACAGCATCGTTTCGGCGTGGCGCAGCGCAACGCGCTCAGCGAAAAAGGGGAGGGCTGCGACGTGCTGGTCATGTCCGCCACGCCCATTCCCCGCACCCTCTCGCTCATCTTTTACGGCGACCTGGACATCACGACCATTCCCGACAAACCCAAAGAACGGCTCCCCGTCTCCACTTCGGTCGTTCCGCAGCGGCGGTACGGCGATCTTCTGGAATACGTGGAAAAGCAGGTGCATGCCGGGCGGCAGGCGTATTTCGTCGCCGCCAAGATCGAGGACGACGAGGGGGAAGTCCTGAGCGTCAGCGAACTGTACGAAGATCTGAAAAACCGCCTGCCCCGCGTGCGGTTCGCCATGCTGCACGGCAAAATGAAGGACAAGGAAAAGAACGCCGTCATGCAGGACTTCAAGGACGGCAAGTACGACTGCCTCGTGTCCACCACGGTCATCGAAGTGGGCGTGGACGTGCCCAACGCCACCATCATGGTCATTCACAACGCCGAGCGGTTCGGGCTCTCGCAGCTCCATCAGCTCCGCGGCCGTGTGGGGCGGGGGGATGCGCAGAGCTATTGCTTCCTGCTCCTGGGCAGCGACAGCCCCGTCGCGCGCGAGCGGCTGCAAATTCTGAAAAACTCGGCGGACGGCTTCGCCATTGCCGAAGAGGATCTGCGCCTGCGCGGCAGCGGCGACTTTTTCGGCACCCGCCAGAGCGGAAAGTTCCTCAACGAGATACGCAACCTGCAATACCCCGCCGAAGTCATTTTCCTGGCGAAAAAACTCAGCGACGAAAGTTTTTCGGGTGCGTTCGACACCGAGGACATCCGCCGCGCGGCGGTCGAAAAATACAACGCCCTCAAGGACGTCGTGCTCAACTGACGTAAAAAGGAGCCCGAACTGCCGTCCGGGCTCCTTTGCTTCACTTTTCTCTGCCGAGGACATAATCGGCGGAACAATCGAAAAAATCTGCCAATTTCAGAACATTGTCCATGGACGGAACGTGTATTCCCAGCAGCCAGTTCCGCACGGTGGAGGGGGCAAACTTTCCGTATACGCAAAGCCGGTATTGTGTGCAACGGTACTGTTCCAGCAAAAACCGCAGGCGTTCGCTGAAGGGCGGACAGGACAAAAAGCTTTCCGGCGTGTCATCCGTGCGCCCCAACAGGTAATCCACCGAGCAGTTGAACTGGTCCGCGAGTTTCATGGCTGCCCCGACGGAGGGCAGCAATTGCCCCAGCAGATACCGGTTGACCGTCGCGCGGGATACGCCGGCTGTTTTTGCCAGCGTTTGCATATTCAGTTCCCGCTCGAACATCAACTCTTCCAGTCTTTCGGCAAAATCTAACATGTTTATCATGGCTACAAATAAAAATCTTCTGCACTCCGGGCATCGTTTTTATGTATGCCGGACTGTCGTTCGGACTGCCGTCCGGTCTTTTCGTTCACTTTTCTCTGCCGAGGACATAATCGGCGGAGCAGCCGAAAAAATCCGCTAATTTTACCACGTTGTCCAGGGAAGGGACGTGCGTGCCGTTCAGCCAATGCCGCAGAACGGAACTTGAAATGTTCGCGTCCTTGCACAGCTTGTACTGCGAGCAGTGATTTTCCTGCAATAAAAAAATCAGCCTTTCGCCAAAAGGCGGGCATGCGTGAAACGATCGTACACGGCTATCCTCTTTTCTGCCCAGCAGATAATCGAGAGAACAGCAGAAAAGTTCTGCAAGGCGCAAGGCGGCTTCCACGGACGGCGCCACCGTTCCGTTGCGGTATTTGTTGATGACGGAAACCGGTATGCCCGTCTTTTCGTGCAGGCTCTTCGTGGTGTATCCGTTTTCGGACAGCAAGTCGTTCAGCCGCTCGGAAAAATTCGCTAAAATATTCATACGCTCATTCCCTCCTCCTTCTATATATTATCTGTATTTGAGCAAAACGCTTGGCATACTCAAATATAGATGATATTATAGAGAAAAAGCGAACGGAGGAAGAACAAAACGGAAACGGAAGCAAACAACGCGTCGGCATGTATATCGCACAGCCGGCGGTTTTTTTATGACAAAAAAATTGACAACTTTTCCCGTTTTGTAGTATAATTGACGGTATGAAACGCAGAAGTTATTATCGGTTGCCTGCGGGCGTGCAGGATCTCCTGCCCGACGAGTGTTACAACCTCAACCTCATCGAAAAAAAATTGGAAGAAAAATTCATGCTTGCGGGGTGCAGCCGCGTGCAGTCCGCCGCGCTCGAATATTACGACACCTATGCGGAGATCAAGAACAAGATCCCGCAGAAAAAGATGTTCAAGCTCACGGACGGGGACGGCAGCCTTCTGGTGCTCCGCCCCGACATGACCCTCGCCGTCGCGCGCATGGCGGCAACGTCCCCGCTCGCGCTGCCAGCCAAACTCTGCTATTTCTCCAACGTCTGGGACTATGCGGGCGCGGGCAGTTATACCATCCGCGAGATCTATCAGGCGGGCGTGGAATTTCTGGGGCGGTCGGGCGCCTTTTCGGACGCGCAGGCCATCGCCTTCGCCATCGAATGCCTGCAAGCCATCGGGCTCAAAGACTTCATCGTCGACGTGGGGCATGCCGGCTTCTTCAAGGGCATTTTGCAGGAGTGCGACCTCGACGGGGACGCCGTGGAGGAAGTGCGACTTTTGGTCAACGCCAAGGACGCGCCGGGGGCGCAGGCGCTGCTTGAAAAATACGGCGCGCCCCGCCGCGCGGCGGACGCGCTTGCCGCTCTGCCCACCCTCTTCGGCGGGGAGGAGGTCCTCTCCCGCGCGGAAAAGTACGCGGGCAGCCCCGCGGCGAGGGAAGCGCTCGACCGGTTGAAGCGGGTATATGCCCTGCTCAAAGACTTCGGGCTGGAAAAATACGTTTCCTTCGATCTGGGCACGGTCAAGGACCTGTCCTATTACTCGGGCGTGGTGTTCACGGGCCTGACCCGCTCCATCGGTTCGCCCATTTTGAGCGGCGGCAGGTACGACAACCTGGCGGACGACTTCGGCAGGCACGTGCCCGCCGTGGGGTTCGCCATGGGGCTCAAACGCATCCTCATCGCGCTCGAACGGCAGGGGGCGCTGCGCCCCGCCGCGCCGCGGGCGGACGTCGTCATTTTCAGCGAAGAGGGGGCGGAGACGAAGGCATACCAAGCCTATCTCGAATTGACCGCCGCCGGGCGCCGCGTCGATCTCGCGGCGGGGGACGCAAAGGAAGCGGAAACCCTGAAAAACGCGGGTATGGTCGTCCTGAAAGCGACGAAGAAGGGGGTGGAAAAGATATGATCACCGTGGCATTGGCAAAGGGGCGGCTGGCGCAGGAGAGCGCGGCGCTCCTCAAAGAATGCGGCGTGGACGCCGACGTGGTGTTCTCCGACACGCGCAAACTCGTTTTGGAGAGCGCGGACGGGCAGTATGCCTTTTTCCTCGTCAAGCCTTCCGACGTGCCCACCTATGTGGAGTACGGCATCGCCGACATCGGCATCGCGGGGAAGGACACCCTCATGGAGGAGGACAAGGACCTCTACGAGATGCTCGACCTCAAATTCGAACAATGCAAGCTGTGCGTGGCGGGCTATCCCGAAATGAAAAAGCAGCTCACCAATTCGCATCTCCGCGTCGCCACGAAGTACGTGAACACGGCAAAAAAACTCTTCGCTTCGCGCGGGGAGGACATCGAGATCATCTCCCTGCACGGCTCCATCGAACTCGCCCCCGTCACGGGGCTGTCGGACGTCATCTTCGACATCGTGCAGACGGGTTCCACGCTGAAAGCCAACGGGCTGGTCGTGCTGGAAGAGGTGTACGACATTTCCGCGCGGCTGGTCGTCAACAAGGTCAGCCTGAAGACCAAGGCGGACGTGCTGCTCCCTCTCATCGAAAAAATGCGGAAGAAGGTATAAGACCATGATGAAAATTTATAACAAAGACGCCTGCGCCGGGCTGCTCGCCCGCGGCGGGTTCGAGGACGAAAAACTCGTCGCCGCCGTCAAGGAGATCGTGTCGGACGTCAAGGCGCGGGGGGACGAAGCTCTGTTCGCCTATGCGCGCAAATTCGACGATACCGACCTGACGGAGGAGACCGTCGCCGTTTCCCCCGCCGAGATCGAAGAGGCGTACTGCGCGGTCGACAAGGAGCTTTTGAGCTCCCTGCGCCTCGCCGTCAAAAACATCCTCGCCTATCACAGCCGCAACGTCATGCAGAGCGACGTGCGCTCGGACGGGGCGGGGCGGACGACGGGCTATGTCGTCCGCGCGGTCGAAAGCGCGGGCATCTACGTTCCCGGCGGCACCGCGCCCCTCTTCTCCTCCGTCTGCATGGGCATCCTGCCCGCCAAAGCGGCGGGGGTGGAGCACATCTATGTGGCGACGCCCGCCAAGGGCGGCAAGGTCAGCCCCGCCACCGTCGTGGCGGCGGCGGAGTGCGGCGCGGAGAAGATCTTCAAGGTCGGCGGCGCGCAGGCGATCGCCGCGCTCGCGTACGGCACGAGGAGCATCCCCAAGGTCAACGTCATCGCGGGGCCGGGCAATATCTTCGTCACGCTCGCCAAAAAAGAGGTCTACGGGCAGGTCGGCATCGACATGCTGGCGGGGCCGAGCGAAATTCTCATCCTCTGCGATAAAAAAGCCGACCCCGCCTATGTGGCGGCGGACGCCCTTTCCCAGGCGGAGCACGACCGCCTCGCCCGTTCCATCGTCCTCACGGACAGTTTCGAGCAGGCGGAAAAGATACAGGCGGAAGTGGAAAAACAGCTCGCCGCCCTTTCGCGGCGGGAGATCGCCGCTCATTCCATCGAACACAGCGGCGGCATCGTGGTGCTCGATTCTTTGGACGAGGGTGTGGCTCTCGCCAACGAAGTCGCGCCCGAACACATGGAGATCTATGCGGAGAACGCCGAAGAACTCTTGAAAAAGGTCAAAAACGCGGGGGCGGTGTTCCTGGGCGGCTACACGCCCGAGCCCGTGGGGGACTACTTTGCGGGGCCCGACCACATTCTGCCGACGGGCGGCAGCGCGAAGTTCTTTCAGGTACTGAACCAGGATATCTTCCTGCGCAAGATGTCGGTCATCCGCTACGAAAAACGCGCATTGGAAACGGACGGCGCGCACATTATCCGCCTGGCGGAAAACGAGGGGCTGACGGCGCACGCCAACGCCGTGAAGATACGGCTGCAAAAATGACCGCCGCGGAGCGGTCTCCCGCATGGTATAAACAAAAAAAGAGGTAAAAAACGTATGAGAACGGCAAAAATTGAACGCAATACCAAGGAAACGCAGATCACCCTCTCTCTCGCCCTCGAGGGGGGAGATATCTCCGTCGGCACGGGCGCGGGGTTTCTCGATCACATGCTCGAGCTGCTCGCCGTGCATTCCGGGTTCGGGCTGCAAATTAAATGCAAAGGGGATACGGAAGTCGATTTTCACCACACCACGGAGGACGTGGGCATCGCGCTCGGGCTGGTGCTCAAAGAGGCGCTGGGGGACAAGCGCGGCATCGCGCGGTTTGCCGATAAGGTCGTACCCATGGACGAGACGGCGGCGCTTGTCGCGCTGGACATCGGCGGCAGGCCCTTCCTCAATTTCGATTGCGGCGGGGAACTCTCCCGCGGCAAGATCGGTTCGTTCGACGCCGAACTCGTGGAGGAGTTTTTGCGCGCATTCGCCAATAACGCAGGACTGAATATTTATGTAAAACTGCTTTCGGCGGGCAACATGCACCACGAGGCGGAGGCGATCTTCAAGGCGCTGGCGCAGTGTCTGCGCATGGCGGTCGCCGTCGTGTCCGACAAGATCCCTTCCAGCAAAGGCGTTTTATAAAGGAAACATATCCATGACAGGCATCTTCGATTACGGCATGGGCAACGTGCGTTCCGTGCAGAAGGCAATGGAATACCTCGGCGAAAGGGCGGTCATCAGCGGCGATCTTGCGCTGCTCGATCGCTGCGATCGCCTCATTCTGCCCGGGGTCGGCTCCTTCGGCGAGGGCATGGAGGAACTGAAAAAGCGCGGGCTGGACGGGTACATCCGCATGCGCACCGCGGGCGGCACGCCGGTTTTGGGCATTTGCCTCGGCATGCAGTTCCTGCTCGAAAAGTCCTACGAGGACGGCGAAAACGAAGGGCTGGGGTTCTGCAAGGGCGACGTGGTGCGTTTCACGCAGGGCAAGGTGCCGCAGATCGGCTGGAACAATGTCTTTTCCCTGCGCTCCCCGCTCTTCCGCGGCATTCCCGAAAACACCTATTTTTACTTTGTACACAGCTACCATGCCCGTACTTCGGCGGAATTTTCCGTCGCAACGTGCAACTATTACGAGGACTACGCGGCGGCGGTGTGGAACGGGGGCAGCGTCTACGGCACGCAGTTCCACCCCGAAAAGAGCGGCGACGCAGGGCTGGCGCTGCTGCGGAATTTTCAGCAACTCTGATTTTTATCGAAAACTTTTTTCAGGTGAAAGCAAATGATCTTATTTCCCGCCATCGATATATTGGAAGGGCGCGCGGTGCGCCTTCTCTACGGTAAAAAGGATAAGGCGACCGACTACGGCGACCCCGTCGACCGCGCGAAGGAGTGGATAGACTGCGGCGCGGAATTTCTGCACGTCGTCGACCTGTCGGGCGCGTTCGACGGCGGCAGCCATATCAACGGCACGCTGGAAAAGATCGCGCGCCTCGGCGTGCCCGTCCAATCGGGCGGGGGACTGCGGCGGGCGTCGGATGTAAAGGACCGCTTCGAGGCGGGTGCGGCGCGCGTCGTGCTCGGCACCGTGTGCTACACCGACCCCGAACTGTTTGCCGCGCTCGTGGCGGCATACGGCGAAAAGATCGTTGCGGGCATCGACGCAAAGGACGGCTTGCTCTCCATCAAGGGCTGGACGGAAACGGCGGACGTCACGGCGGAATCCTTCGGGCGCAAAGCCGCGGGCATGGGCGTTTGTTATGCCGTGTTCACCGACATTTCCAAGGACGGCGCCATGCAGGGCGCCAGCGTGGAGGAGAGCCGTAAAATGCAGGAAAAGACGGGGCTTTCCGTCATCGCATCGGGCGGCATCGCCTCTTTGGACGATCTCATGAAAATCAAGGCGGCAGGGCTGTACGGCGCCATTCTGGGCAGGAGCATCTATACGGGCGCGATCGACCTGAAAGAAGCCATCCATGCCTGTCAATAAGGAAGAAAACGACTATGTTGTGCAAACGCATCATTCCCTGCCTCGACCTCAAAAACGGGCGCGTGGTCAAGGGCGTCAACTTCATCCATCTCACCGACGCGGGCGACCCCGTGGAGTGCGCCAAGACGTATAACGCCTTCGGCGCGGATGAGATCGTGTTTCTGGATATCACGGCGAGCGCCGAGGGGCGGGGCACCGTGCTCGACGTCATCTCCCGCGCTTCCGAACAGGTTTTCATTCCGCTCACGGTGGGCGGCGGCATCCGCACGGTGGAAGATTTCAAGACCCTCCTTGCCTGCGGAGCGGATAAAATTTCCGTCAATTCGGCGGCGATCGGAAACCCTTCCCTCATCACCGAAGCGGCGCTCCGCTTCGGCTCGCAGTGCGTGGTGCTGGCGGTGGACGCCAAGCGGAATGAAAAGGGCCGTTGGGACGTCTATCTGAACGGCGGCAGGGTCAGGACGGAGCTCGACGCCCTCGAATGGATCGTGCGGGCGGAAAAGCTGGGCGCGGGCGAAGTGCTTCTGACCAGCATGGACTGCGACGGCACCAAGGCGGGGTACGATCTGGAACTCACGCGGCAGGTCGCCGAGGCGGTCAACATTCCCGTCATCGCGTCGGGCGGCGCGGGAGCCAAGGAACATTTTTACGACGTGCTCACCGCGGGCAAGGCGGACGCCGCGCTGGCGGCATCCCTCTTCCATTACGGCGAACTCGGAATGGACGAGCTCAAAGACTATCTCGCCGCGCGGGGCGTGCCCGTGCGCAAAACAGTGAAGGAGGCATAGAGGCATACCATGACCGAGAATAACGGCAATATCAAATTTGACGAAAAAGGGCTGATCTGCGCGATCGCGCAGGACATCGAGAGCGGTGAGGTGCTCATGCAGGCATACATGAACGCCGAGGCGCTGGAAACGACCAAAAAGACGGGCTTTGCGCACTATTGGAGCCGTTCAAGGCAGAAACTCTGGAAGAAGGGCGAAGAGAGCGGTCACGTGCAAGAGGTTGTTTCCATGACTTTCGACTGCGACCGCGACTGCGTGCTTCTGAAAGTCCGCCAGACGGGCGTTGCCTGCCATACGGGCGCCTATTCCTGCTTTTTCGATTTTGTGCAGGGAGATAAGGAGCGCATCGGCGCGGAGATGCTCGGCAAGTTGCAGCGCATCGTGCTGGACAGAAAGGAACACCCCGCCGAGGGGTCGTATACTTCCTATCTCTTTGAAAAGGGGATAGACAAAATCGCCAAAAAGGCGGGCGAAGAGGCGGTGGAAATGGTCATCGCGTCCAAGAACGAGGACAAGGAGGAGCTCATCGGCGAGTGCGCCGACCTCTTGTATCACACGCTGGTGCTCCTCGCCGAGCGGGGGGTCAGCCTCTCGGACGTCTGCACCGAACTCAACAGGCGGCACAACTAAAAAAACATACGGCATAAATTCCAAAGGAGGAACACAATCATGGCGGAAACGGGCAATCTGTTATCATTCCGGAAGAGCATCCGTCTGGTCGACGCGACGATGCGCGACGGCGGGCTGGTCAACAACTTCGAATTCACGGACGAATTCGTCAAGGCGCTCTACGCGGCCAACGTCGCGGCGGGGGTCGATTTCATGGAGTTCGGCTATAAGGCGGATAAGGACATCTTCCCCGAGGACAAGTTCGGCAAATGGAAGTTCTGCAAGGAGGACGACATCTTTGCCGTCGTCGGCGAAAACAAGACCAATCTGAAGATCGCCTGCATGGCGGACGAGGGGCGCACCAACTACCTGCGCGACATCGGCGAAAAGGCGAACAGCCCCGTCGACATGTACCGCATCGCCACCTATATCAACGCCATCCCTTCGGCGATCGAGATGATCGAGCACTGCCACAAGATGGGCTACCTGACTTCCTGCAACGTCATGGCGGTGTCCACGGCGACCGAAAAGGAGATCGACATCGCCCTCGACATGATCGGCCGCTCGTGCGTGGACGGCATCTACATCGTGGACAGTTACGGGTCCTACTACCCCGAACAGATGCGCGTACTCGCCGACAAATACCTCGAATACGGCGAAAAATACGGCAAATTCATCGGCATCCATGCGCACAATAACCAGAACCTCGCCTTTGCCAACAGCATCGAATGCGTCGCGCGCGGCGTGGACTATGTGGATGCCACCGTTTCGTCCATGGGGCGCGGGGCGGGCAACTGCGCCCTCGAGCTCATGCTCGGCTTTCTCAAAAACCCGTCCTACAAACTTCTGCCCGTTCTGAAGTTCATCGAGCGGCAGATATTGCCTTTGAAGGAGCAGGGCGTGGTCTGGGGGTACGACGTGCAGTACATGCTCACGGGCATGCTCAACCGCCATCCCCGCGCGGCGATCGACTTCACGGTGAAAAAGCGCACCGATTACGCCGACTTCTTCAACGAACTGATGGAGCGGTAAGGCGGCCGCGCCCGCTTTTGGCGGCTTTGCGGAAAACAAAGGGCTGTTTTTTTCCGAAAACAGCCTTTTTTCGCGCTTTTTTCCGCGTAAACGACCCGGGAAAGACGGTATACTGTTGACCGAAAAGGAGCAAAGTATGGCAAGGAAAATCGTTTTTACTTCGGGGAAAGGGGGCGTGGGCAAGACCACGGTGGCGGCGAACATCGGCGCGCAGCTCTCCCTCAAGGGCGAGCAGGTCATTCTGTGCGACACCGACTTCGGGCTCAACAACATCGACGTCGTGACGGGCATCGAAAAGCGCATCACTTACGACATCGGCGACGTCATCGAGGGGCGCTGCCGTGCCCGCCAGGCGCTCGTGCAGCACCCTGCCTTCAAAAATCTCTACATTCTCGCCAGCAACCATTCCTCGCCCGACAAATACATCTCCCCGCAGTCCGTGCGGCTCGTCCTCGACAGCCTCTCCCCGCAGTTCGACTATATCCTCATCGACTGTCCTGCGGGGATAGAGGAGGGGTTTCACCGCGCCGTTGCCTCGGCGGAAGAGGCGGTCGTCGTCACCACGCCGCACCTGTCCGCCCTGCGCGACGCCGACAAGGTCATCTCGGTGCTGAAGAGTTACCGGTTGAAGAGCGTGCAGCTCATCGTCAATATGGTGCGCGGCGACCTGCTGCTGAACGGCGACATCCTCTCCCCGCAGGCGATCGCCGACATTCTGAAGATTCCTCTCCTCGCCGTCCTGCCCGAGTCGGACGAGGTCTACCTGAACACGCTGACCGACCGCAAAAAGATCTTCCGGATCGCGGCGAACAACCTTGCGGGCGGCAAGACGAAATATTACGATGCGACCAGACAATACAGCGGCGTTCTCGGCCGCATACGCATGGGGTTGAAACGGAGCATATGAAAGGGAAAAACAAGGCAAAAAACGAGGAAAACGCGCAGGCGGCGTTCGAGCGCGCCAGCCGCGTCATCGGGGCGGACAAATCGGCGATGAGCGAGGAGTGCCGCGCCGTCGCCCTGCGCGACCTGACCCGCGTCGCGCTCGAATACTTCGACCTGAAAACGCCCCTCGAACTGAAGATCGAGAGCGAGGCGGGGGAATACGCGGTCAGCGTCACGTTCAAGGCGGACAGAGTGAAGACGTTTTACATATTGAAATAAAAAAACCGTCCTTTCCCCGGGAGATTTTTATAGACTTTTGTCTGAAAATATTGTATAATGGGTATATAGATATCATATATCCCGCTGCGGCGGGACGTGTGAGAACGGGAAAATAGGGTGTGCTCCCGCTCGCAAGAGCGCGGGGAAGGAAAAATCATTCTCGGGAGTATACAAAAAATGGAAAGAAAATTTGCAATCGTAACCGATTCCGCCTCCGATATGCCGGAGGAGTACTTTGCCGCGCACGACCTCGAATGCGTGCGCCTCGGGTTCCTGATGGACAACGTCCTCTACGGCGGCGAGGACGGCGAATCCATCGACACGCACGAATTTTATGAGAAGATGCGCAACGATAAGGCCATGCCCACGACCCACCAGGTCAACGCGGAGTGCGCCAAGGAGCACATGGAAAAGTTTTTGCAGGCGGGGCGGGATGTCCTTGCCGTCGTCTTTTCCAGCGGGCTTTCGGGCACTGCGAACAGTTTCTTCGTCGCCGCGAAGGAACTCTCCGAAAAATATCCCGAACGCAAAGTGCTGGTCACGGACTCCCTCTGCGCCTCCATGGGCGAGGGGCTCTATCTCGACTATGCCGTCCGGAAGGCGGACACGGGCGCCTCTTTACAGGAAACATACGATTACCTCGAAGATCTCAAACTGCACATCTGCCACATCTTCACGGTGGATAACCTCTTCCACCTGAAGCGGGGCGGCAGGGTGTCGGCGGCGGTCGCCGTCGTGGGCACGCTGCTCTCCATCAAGCCCGTCATGCACGTGGACAACGAGGGTCACCTCATTCCCATCGGCAAGGCGATGGGGCGCAAGAAGTCCGTCAAGGCGCTCTTCGACAAGATGAAGGAGTTGGCGGCGCTCGAAGAGGGCGATCCCGTATTCATCAGCCACGGTGACTGCATCGAGGATGCAAACGCGCTCGCGGACATGGTGCGCGCCGCCTTCCCCGGGCACGAGGTCGTCATCAATTATATCGGGCCCGTCATCGGCGCCCACTCCGGCCCCGGCACGCTGGCGCTCTTCTTCCGCGGCACGCACAGATAAATTTTTACGGCACAAAAAAGACCTTTCTTTCGGGAAAGGTCTTTTTTCGTATCGGAATGTTCGGGCCGGACGCGCGTAAAGGATCCCCGCGCGCAAATAGTGCGCACGGGGGGCTTTTCTCGGGCATGGGTGCCTCGTCTTTTCAAAAACGGAATGCCGGATCAGTGCACGATCAGGCTCTTGCCCGTCATTTCCTTGGGCTGGGGCAGTCCCATCATTTCAAGCAGGGTCGGGGCAAGGTCGGCAAGCACGCCGTCCTTGCGGAGGGTGACGTTTTTCAGTTCTTCGGAAACGAGAATGACGGGCACGGGGTTGGTGGTGTGCGCCGTGAAGGGGGAAACGCCGTCGTCGTCGATCAGTTTGTCGGCGTTGCCGTGGTCGGCGGTCACCAGCGCGCCGCCGCCCATTTCCAAAATCTTGTCCACGACCTTTTTCACGCACTCGTCCACTGTGTGCACGGCCTTGACCGCCGCGGGAATGACGCCCGTGTGCCCGACCATGTCGCAGTTGGCAAAGTTCAGGATGAGCACGTCGAATGCGCCCGTGGACAGCTCTTCGAGCACCTTGTCGGTCACTTCATAGGCGCTCATTTCGGGCTTCAAGTCATAGGTCGCCACCTTGGGCGAGGGAATGACGATGCGGGTCTCGCCCTCGACGGGCGCTTCGAGTTTGGCGTTGAAGAAGAAGGTGACGTGCGCGTATTTCTCCGTTTCGGCGATGTGCAGCTGCTTTTTGCCGAGCGAGGCGAGGTATTGGGGCAGCGTGTTGTCGATCTCATCGGGCGGGAACGCCACGCCCACGTCTTCAAAGGTGCTGTCGTACACCGCGAAGCCCGTGAATACGGGGTGCAGGAATCCCGTCTTGCGCTCGAACCCGAGCGTCTTGCCGTCGGCGCTTTGGAAGGGGAATGTCTTTTGCGAGAACATGCGCGCGATCTGCCTGGCGCGGTCGGGACGGAAGTTGAAGGAGATGATGGAATCGCCCTCTTCCACCAGCGCGACGGGCTTGCCGTCTTTGCAGATGTTGGTGGGCAGGATGAATTCGTCCGTCACGCCCTCGGCGTACGACTTTTCAATGGCTGCCACGGCGTTTTCGGCGTGAATTCCAGTGCCGAGGGTCATCATGTCGTACGATTTTTCTTCGCGGTCCCAGTTGTTGTCGCGGTCCATGGAATAATACCTGCCCGCGACCGAGGCGATGACGCCAAATCCGAGTTTGTCCATCTCTGCCTGCAATTCGCGCACGAATGCCGCGCCGGAAGTCGGGGGCTCGTCCCTGCCGTCCATGAAGCAGTGTACGTACGCCTGGTCAAGCCCGCGTTCCTTTGCCATTTTCAGAAGGGCGTAGAGGTGGGTGAGGTGGCTGTGCACGCCGCCCGTGGAGCACAGGCCCCACAGGTGCAGTTTTTTGCCGTTCTTCTTCGCTTCGTCCATGGGCTTGATGAGGGCGGGGTTTTTGAAGAAGTCGCCGTCCTGAATGGCCTTGGTGATCTTGGTGAGGTCCTGGTAGACGATGCGACCCGCGCCGATGTTCAGGTGTCCCACTTCGGAGTTGCCCATCTGTCCGTCGGGCAGCCCCACGCTCATGCCGCTTGCGCCGAGGGTCGAAGAGGGAAACTCCTTTTCGAGCGCGCGGATGTTCTTGCTGCCGTCGATGGAGATGGCGTTTCCCTTGGAAGCGGGGGCAATGCCGTAGCCGTCCATGATGATGATGCCGTAAGGTTTTTTCATGAATTTTTTACCTCTTTCATAAACTTTTCGTCGCCTATTATTATATATCAAACGCAGAAAATTAGCAACCGTTGGAAAGTCCTTTTCATAAGAAAATCGCGGCGGAAAAAACGCCGCCCCGCTTTTTTCGAAAAAGCGGGGCGGCAACGTATGGAACGGTAAAACTTATTTGTCGAAATTGACGATGGTCGCAAAATCGGTGGTCAGCGACGCGCCGCCGATGAGCCCGCCGTCGATGTCGGGCTGCGCCATCAGTCCCTTGCAGTTCTTGGCGTTCATCGAACCGCCGTATTGGATGCGCACGCGGTTGGCTTCCTTGCGGGAGAACAGTTTGGAGAGTTTTTTGCGGATGTAGCCGATGGTCTCCTCCGCCTGTTCGTCCGTCGCCGTCCTGCCCGTGCCGATCGCCCAGACGGGCTCGTAGGCGATGACCAGCTTGGTCAGGTCCTCCACGCCCTTCAGGCCCTCTTCGAGCTGGCGGTCCAGAACGGCGTTGGTCTTGCCGCTCTCGCGCTCTTCCAACGTCTCGCCCACGCACACGATGGGGGTCAGCCCGCCCGCCAGCGCGGCGAGCGTGCGCTTATTGACCGTTTCGTCCGTTTCGCCGAAGTATTGACGGCGTTCGCTGTGCCCGACGATGACGTACTTCACGCCGTACTCTTTGAGCATGTTCACGGAGATCTCGCCAGTAAAGGCGCCCTTTTCCGCCCAGTGCACGTTTTCCGCGCCGATCTTGATGCGCGAACCCTTGGCGGCTTTGACCATGGCGGGAATGAGGATGGCGGGCACGCACAGCGCCACGTCGCATTTTGCCTCCTTCACGAGGGGGCGCAGTTCCTTGATGAGCGCCGCGCCGCTCTCCGCCGTCATGTTCATCTTCCAGTTGCCTGCAATAAAAGGTTTTCTCATATCCGAATCTCTGACTCCTTAGCAATGATTTTTTTGTATGTAAGTCCGTAGAACGCGGCAACAGGCCGAAACGGAAAGAATTTCAGCCTGTTTTTCGCGTATGATCATTTCTTGTCGTTCAGGCAGGCAATGCCGGGGAGCACCTTGCCTTCGAACAGTTCGAGGGAAGCGCCGCCGCCCGTGGAGATGTGGGTCATCTTGTCGGCAAAGCCGAGCTGCTGCGCCGCCGCCGCGCTGTCGCCGCCGCCGATGATGGTCGTCGCCTTGCCCTGCAGGTCGGCAAGCGCCTGCGCCACGGCAATGGTGCCCTTGGCGAGGGTCGGGTTCTCGAACACGCCCATGGGGCCGTTCCAGATGACCGTCTTGGCGTTGTCCAGCATGTTGGCGAACATCTGACGGGTGGCGGGGCCGATGTCCAGGCCCATCATGTCGTCGGGAATGTTCATGGTGTCCACGACCTTGGTCTCGATGGGTGCGTCGATGGGGTCGGGGAAGGCGTAAGCCGCCACGGTGTCGTTGGGCAGGATGATGTGTTTGCCCAGTTTTTCCGCCTTGGCAAGCATGTCTTTGCAGTAGGAGAGCTTCTCATCGTCCACCAGCGAGGTGCCGACTTTGCCGCCCTTGGCTTTGATGAAGGTGTACGCCATGCCGCCGCCGATGAACAGCGTGTCGCATTTTTCGAGCAGGTTGGAGATGACGTTCAGCTTATCGGCGACCTTCGCGCCGCCCAGAATGGCGATGAAGGGGTGCTGGGGGTGTTCCAGCGCGTCCGCCATGACGGTCAGTTCCTTCTCGATGAGGAAGCCGCAGACGGCGGTCTTGACCAACCCCATTTCGACGATGGCGGCGGTCGAAGCGTGGCTGCGGTGGGCGGTGCCGAACGCGTCGTTGACGTAGATCTCGCAGTAGGAAGCCAGTGCCTTGCAGAAGTTCTCTTCCTTCTTGGTCTCGCCCTCGTGGAAGCGGAGGTTTTCGAGGAGCACGCATTCGCCGTCCTTGCAGGCGGCGACTTTGGCTTTGGCGTCGGGACCGATGACGTCGTGCGCGAAGGTGACCTTGCCGCCGAGAAGCTCGTTCAGCCGGTCGGCAACGGGCTTTAAGCTCAGTTTTTTCAAATCGCCCGCCGCCTTTTCCAGCGCGGCTTTCTTGGCTGCCTCTCTCTCGCCTTCGGGCAGGGCGTCGATCTTCGCCTGCTCTTTTTTGTTGAGTTTCACGACGGGGTCGAGCACGTTGTGGGGCTTGCCCATGTGCGAGCAGAGGGTGATCTTCGCGCCCTTCTCCATCAGGTATTGGATGGTTGGCAGCGCGCCTTGGATGCGGTTTTCGTCGGTGATGACGCCGTCCTTCATGGGGACGTTGAAGTCGCACCGCACGAGCACTCTCTTGCCTTTGATATCGCCGAGATCTCTGACAGTCATTTTATTCATAAATCAAACTCTCCTTGCAACAAAAGATTTTTATTTTTGATTTTAACGGTTTTATTTTAGTCTTTTTTCCTTTTTTTGTCAAGAATATAAGGGAACTTTTACCGTTTTGCGGCGGAAAAAGTTGCTTTTTTATGCGAAAAAATATTTGTTTTTATCGGTTTTCGCAAATCGTTTGCTATTTTTCCCGCCGCCGTGGTATAATGACGGTACAGTTTTTGCGTAAGGGGGACTTGTATGGGAACCGAAGAAGAGGAGAAAAAAAATTGTCCGCCGGAAGGCGGGGAAAACGAGGCGGGCGCTCAACCTGCGGCAAGCGCGGCAGACGCGGCAAGCGCACCGGAGAGCGTGGAAACGGAAGGCGGCTCCGCGCCCGCGGAAGGGACGGAAGGGGCGCCCGCGGAAGGGGACGGCAAAAGATCCCGCCGCGCGCACAGGGCGAACATCGTCGTCAACATCGTCGCCGCCGTCCTGCTGCTCGGCGTATTCATTTTTATATTCGTGTATTTCTACGACGATTTTCAATATCTGGGCACGCCGGAAGGGCGGAACGAATTCATCGAAAGGTTGCGCGGCACGGGGTTCGTCGGCGTGCTCATTCTCCTGCTCATACAGATCTTGCAGGTCGTCGTGGCGTTCATCCCGGGCGAGATCGTCGAACTTGCGAGCGGCGCGCTCTACGGCACGTTCGGCGGGCTGGTCCTCTGCCTGGTCGGGCTGAACATCGGCACGCTTGTCATCTTCGGGCTGGTGCGCCTTTTGGGCGGGGCATACGTGCGCGAGAACGTCAGCCAAAAGCAATACAAATACCTGAAAATACTCAACGACCCCGACCGCGCGCTGGTCGCGCTCTTCTTCATCTTCCTCATTCCCGGCATCCCCAAGGACATTCTCATCTATTTCATTCCGCTCACCCGCGTGAAGATGTGGAAGTTCATGATCGTCTCTTCCATCGCCCGCATTCCGTCCGTCGTCAGTTCCACGTTTACCGTCGAGGCCCTGCTCGAAGGGAATTATGTCGCCGCGGGCATCGTGTTCGGCGTGTTCCTCGTTCTCGGCGTTCTCGGCGTGGTGTTCAACAAAAGGATCTACGCCCTCGTCGAAAAACTTTTCTTCCGTAAGAAAAAGGACTGACGCGCCCCTTCCCGCACCCATGCCCGCATTTTTGCGGAAAAATGCCTTTTGCGGCAAGGTCCGCGGGCGGCGGAGAAGGGAAAAGAGAGGGGCATGCCTGCGCGGAAAGCAAAAAAGGGACGCCCCGTGTCCGCCCCGCGCTTTCGCGCCGCGGGGGCAAAGGCGCGGAAAAAAGGAGAAAACGGCGGGTACGGCAAAAATTTTTTTGCGTTCCCGCCGATTTTTTTGTGCAATTCGTTTGACAAAACCCCCTGCGGGGTGTTAAAATAATCAAGCTGTCTCATGGGGTGTATTGCGCCCTGCGGGGACTTCACATTATTATATATAGTTCCCTTCGTCTTCTTAAATTGCTTTCGAGGCAATTTCGGAGAAATATATTCCAAATTTTGTAAGGAGGTAAAAAATGCCCACCATCAATCAGCTGATCAAATACGGCAGAGAGAAACAGACCTACAAGTCCAAGAGCCCTATCCTGGACAATTGTCCGCAGAAGCGCGGGGTCTGTCTGTCCGTGACGACCACCACGCCCAAGAAGCCCAACTCGGCGCTCCGTAAGATCGCGCGCGTCCGCCTGACCAACAAGCAGGAAGGCGTCGTGTACATCCCGGGCGAAGGTCACAACCTGCAGGAGCACAGCTCCGTGCTCGTCCGCGGCGGACGTGTTAAGGATCTGCCCGGCGTGCGTTATCACATCGTGCGCGGCGCGCTCGATACGGCAGGCGTCGCCAACCGCAAGCAGGCGCGCTCCAAGTACGGCGCAAAACGCCCCAAGTAATTTTTTCTTAAAAAAGAAAACGACGTAAAACAATTTTCGCTCCTACTTCAAATTCGGAATATATTTCTTTGAGATACCCCGATAAAAAGTAGGCAGTATGCGGAGAAGCAGCGTTCTCCGCAGAAGGTTCGCTACCGCCCGCGCGGCGGCAAGCGATAGCTGTACTGAGGGGTAAGCTCATCAGCCCTCGAATCAAAAAATAATTTAAGGAGGATCCCTACGATGCCCAGAAGAGGTAAAGTACCCAAAAGAGACGTATTGCCCGATCCCGTATACAACAGCAAGGTGGTGACCAAGCTCATCAACCAGATCATGCAGGACGGGGAAAAGAGCGTCGCGCAGAGAATCGTCTATGAAGCGTTCGAACAGATGCAGGCGAAACTCAAAGCGGACGCCATGGAAATTTTCAATCAGGCGATGAACAACGTTATGCCCATGGTCGAGGTCAAGGCGCGCCGCGTGGGCGGCGCCAACTATCAGGTGCCGATCGAGATCCGGCCCGAGCGCCGGCAGACCCTCGCCATCCGCTGGATCGTCATCAACACGAAAAAGCGCAGCGAGCGGGGCATGGCAAACAAACTCGCCGCGGAACTCATGGACGCTTACAACAATGCGGGCGGTTCCGTCAAGAAGAAAGAAGAAACGCACAGAATGGCGGAAGCGAACAAGGCTTTCGCGCACTTCAAGTTTTAACTGAGGAGCCCAAAGTATGCCCAGAGAATTTGACTTATATCATACCAGAAACTTCGGCATCATGGCGCACATCGATGCCGGCAAAACGACGACCACCGAGCGCATCCTGTTCTACACGGGTAAGACGCATAAGATCGGCGAAGTGCACGAAGGCGCCGCCACCATGGACTGGATGGTACAGGAACAGGAACGCGGCATCACCATCACTTCCGCCGCGACCACCTGTCAGTGGAAGGGCTACCGTTTCAACATCATCGACACCCCGGGACACGTCGATTTCACGGTCGAGGTCGAACGCTCCCTGCGCGTGCTCGACGGCACGGTCGCCACGTTCTGCGCCAAAGGCGGCGTGGAGCCCCAGTCCGAAACGGTCTGGCGTCAGGCGGACACTTACCGCGTCCCCCGCATCGCTTACGTCAATAAGATGGATATCAACGGCGCCAACTTCTTCAACGTCGAAAAGATGATCAAAGAGCGCCTCGGCGCTAACCCCGTCCCCATCGAACTGCCCATCGGCAAGGAAGACACCTTCCGCGGCATCATCGACCTCATCAACATGGAGGCGGAAATTTACTACGACGACCTCGGCAAGGACTTCCGCAAGGAAGCCATTCCCGAGGACATGCTCGACCTCGCCAACGAATATCGCGCGAAGATGGTCGAAGCGGCGGCGGAAGCCGACGACGAGCTCATGGAGAAGTTCTTCGACCAGGGCGACCTCTCTCCCGAGGACATCAAAAAGGGCCTCAGAAAGAGAACGCTCGCCATCGAGATCGTTCCCATGCTGTGCGGTTCGTCTTACAGAAACAAGGGCGTGCAGTTCCTTTTGGACGCCGTCATCGATTACCTGCCCAGCCCTCTCGACGTCGACCACGTGAAGGGCGTCAACCCCGACACGGACGCCGAAGAGATCCGCAAAACGTCCGACGAGGAGCCCTTCTCCGGGCTGGCGTTCAAGATCGCCACCGACCCCTTTGTGGGCAACCTCGCTTACTTCCGTTGCTATTCGGGCTATCTGCAGTCCGGTTCGTACTGCTATAACTCCACCAAGGACAAGAAGGAGCGCGTCGGCCGCCTCGTGCAGATGCACGCCAACGAGAGAAAGGACATCGACACCGTCTATTCGGGCGACATCTGCGCCATCGTCGGTCTGAAATACACGACCACGGGCGACACGCTGTGCGACTCCGCCCATCCCATCATCCTCGAAAAGATGGAGTTCCCCGAACCCGTCATCCAGCTCTCCCTGGAACCCAAGACCAAGGCGGGGCAGGAGAAGATGGTGGAAGGCCTCGTCAAACTTGCGGCGGAGGATCCCACGTTCAAGACGTGGACGGACGCCGAAACGGGTCAGACCATCATCGCGGGCATGGGTGAGCTGCACCTCGACATCATCGTCGACCGCCTGCTGCGTGAATTCCATGTCGAAGCCAACGTCGGCGCGCCGCAGGTCGCTTACCGCGAGACCTTCCGCAACGCCGTCGACGCCGAAGGGCTGTACAAGCACCAGTCCGGCGGTAAAGGGCAGTACGGTCACTGCAAGATCCACCTCATCCCCGGAGAGCCCGGTTCGGGCTATGTCTTCGAGGACGCCACGGTCGGCGGTTCCATTCCCAAGGAATACATTCCCGCCATCGACAAGGGCATCCGCGAGGCGGCGGCGAATGGATATCTCGCCGGTTATGAAGTGGTGGACTTCAAGGTCGTCGTCTACGACGGAAGTTACCACGAAGTCGACTCCTCCGAACAGGCGTTCAAAGTGGCGGGTTCCATGGCGTTCAAGAACGGCATGGCTACCGCGAAGCCCGTTTTGCTGGAGCCCATCATGAAGGTGGAGATCGTCACGCCCGAAGACTACTTCGGCGACCTCATGGGCAACGTGTCCTCCCGCCGCGGCACCATCGTCGGCACGGACGACAGGAGCGGCGCCAAGGTCATCGACGCCGAAGTGCCTCTGAGCGAGATGTTCGGCTATGCCACCGACCTGCGTTCGAGAACGCAGGGCAGAGGGCAGTTCACCATGCAGTTCGACCACTATGCCGAAGTGCCCCGCTCGGTCGCGGAGGAGATCATCGCCAAGCGCGGCAAGAAGGCATAAGGCTTTGACGCAATGCCGTCCCGTTCGGGCGCGAAAGTGTAAAAACGGGACGGAAAATTAAAAAAAATCGAAAAAAACGTATTAAAACGTTTGATAAACTTGTCGTTTTAATATATAATAGAACCGTAAGAGCGACTTCACATTGTTGATGGTCGGCTGTAACAAGTTTAACATTTTCAAAATCATAAAAATTTGGAGGATTTTAATTATGGCTAAAGCGAAGTACGACAACAGTAAGCCGCACGTGAACATCGGTACGATCGGTCACGTTGACCACGGCAAGACTACGTTGACGGCTGCTATCACGATGACGCTCGCTCGCAAGGGTGAGGCGCAAAAGATGAAGTACGACGATATCGATAAGGCGCCCGAAGAGAAAGCCCGCGGTATCACGATCAACACCGCGCACGTCGAATACGAGACCGAAAAGCGTCACTATGCGCACGTTGACTGCCCCGGACATGCCGACTATGTCAAGAACATGATCACGGGTGCCGCGCAGATGGACGGCGCCATCCTCGTCGTCGCTGCGACCGACGGTCCCATGCCCCAGACCCGTGAGCACATCCTGCTCGCCCGTCAGGTCGGCGTGCCCTACATCGTCGTGTTCCTGAACAAGTGCGACCAGCTCGACGACCCCGAACTGCTCGAACTCGTCGAGATGGAGATCAGAGAGCTTTTGAGCTCCTATGACTTCCCCGGCGACGACATCCCGATCATCAGGGGTTCCGCGCTGAAAGCCCTCGAAAAGGCTTCTTCCGACGCTTCCGATGCCGAAGTTCTGGCTTCCGAAGAGTGCAAGTGCATCCTCGAGCTCATGGACGCCGTGGACAACTACATCCCGACGCCCGTCCGCGACGAGAGCAAGCCTTTCCTGATGCCCGTTGAAGACGTGTTCACCATCTCCGGCCGCGGCACCGTTGCCACCGGTCGTGTGGAGAGAGGCTGCGCGCGCGTCGGCGATCCCGCCGAAATCGTCGGTTTGGTCGACAAGCCCATCGGCACGACCATCACCGGTCTCGAAATGTTCCACAAGTCCCTCGACGTTGCGGAAGCCGGTTTCAACGTCGGCGCTCTGCTCCGCGGCATCGACCGTAACGGCATTGAAAAGGGTCAGGTTCTGGCGAAGCCCGGCACCGTTAAGACCTACACCGTGTTCGAAGCACAGGTCTACGTTCTGAAGAAGGAAGAGGGCGGCCGTCACACGGCGTTCTTCAACCACTACAGACCGCAGTTCTTCATCAGAACGACGGACGTCACCGGTCAGATCCAGCTGCCCGAAGGCGTGGAAATGGTCATGCCCGGCGATAACATCAACATGACCATCGAGCTCATCAAGCCCGTTGCCATGGAAGAGCAGCTCCGTTTCTCCATCCGCGAAGGCGGCAGAACGGTCGGCTCCGGCGTTATCTCCAAGCTCATCAAGTAATTTTTACTGTATTTGTCAGTATCCAAAAAAGACCGATCGCACGATCGGTCTTTTTGTCATATCTTTCGGCGTGCGCTTTTTTGCCGTCGACGGGACTTCGGGGCGTCGGCTCCGTTTTCTCTTGCACCCCGTGCCATGTTGCAAAGCGCGTTGCATTCGGCTCGCGCTTTTTTTCTTTTTTGCCGTCGGCATGGCGCTGCGCGTAAAAATCGGCGGAACGGGCATACTGATGGCGGAGGAATGCTTATGTGTACGGCGGTTTGTTATAAGACGAAAAGTTTTTACTTCGGGCGGACGCTCGACAACGATGTGTCTTACGGCGAGGAGGTCGTGGTAACGCCGCGGCGCTTTCCCTTTTCCTTCCGCCATGCGGGGCAGGCGGGGGAGCACTATGCCATGATCGGCACGGCGTTTGTGCCGGACGGATTTCCGCTTTATTATGACGCCGTCAACGAAAAGGGGCTGTGCGCCGCGGGGCTGAATTTCGTCGGCAGCGCCTTTTACGGCAAAGGGGAGGGGGACAAAGTCGGGCTGGCGCAGTTCGAGTTCATTCCCTACTTGCTCGGAAGTTGTGCCTCCGTGCGCGAAGCAGCCGCCGCCTTGCAAAACATAACCGTACTCGATGAGCCGTACAACGCGGGCATGCCCCCCGCCAAATTGCATTGGCTCATAGCCGACCGCAAGGAGGCGGTCACGCTGGAATGCACCGGCGAGGGAATGCGTCTGTACGAAAATCCTGTCGGCGTGCTCACCAACGAACCGCCCTTCCCCGTGCAGATGTTCCGCCTGAACGACTTCATGGGGCTCTCCCCGCGTGAACCGAAAAATACCTTTTCCCGAAAATTGCCGTTGCGGGCGTACAGCCGCGGCATGGGCGCGTTGGGGCTGCCCGGCGACCTCTCCTCTTCTTCCCGCTTCGTGCGCGCGGCGTTTGCCGCCCGCAACGCCGTTTCGGGCTCCGGCGAGGCGGAGAGCGTCGCGCAGTTTTTCCACATTCTCGGCTTCGTCTCTCAGCCCCGCGGGTGCGCCGCCGCGGGAGAGGGGTATGAGGTAACGATTTATTCCGCCTGCTGCAATGCCGACGCGGGCGTCTATTACTATTCGACTTACGAGGATCCCGCCGTCCGCGCGGTCGACATGCGGCGGGAGGACCTCGGCGGAAAGGTCCTCGCCCGCTATCCCTTCCGCCGTCGCCTGACCGTCCTGCGCGAAAATTCCGTCCGCTGACGGAAAAAACCCGCATGGCCGTTCGGCGGATCGGACGTTTGTTTTACGCCGTGATTTTTTAATGTCCGAGGAATGGAAGCAACGAAAAATACCGATAAGCCTCGGGTGCGGGACGTGTGTAAAGTCATTTTTGATTTTCAGTATAAAAACAGACGATATTTTATTTTTGCTTATTGAAAGAAGGGTGCAAAATGTTGTATCGTACTACATGGCATAAAGATACTTTATGCCGTTATTTATTTTTATAACTTGGCGAACGCGAGGGGGGCATTGCCGCCCGGCGTGTCCGCCGTTCGATTCTTTTTATGGAGGTATGTTTGGAATCATGGTTAGGAAAACAGTGCAAAAATGTCTGGCTGTTCTCCTGGTCGCGGCGCTGGCATGTTCTGCAACGTTCATGCTTGCTTCGTGCGCGAACGGGGGAATTGCAGTCCATTGAGATCACAACCCAGCCGACCAAGACGGAATACGTCGCGGGCGAAACGTTCAATCCGGCGGGTATGGTCGTAACGGCGACGTATGAAGGCGACAAGACCAAGGAGCTGGCGGCAGAGGACTATACCTATGCGCCTGCCGACGAGTTGGCGACGAGCGACAGGTATATTACCGTCTCCTATACGGAAAACGAGGTGACGCGGACGGCGCGCGTGCGCATTTCGGTCACCAACGATGTGACGGCTGCGACCATTACGCAGGCGCCCGACAAGACGGAATACGTCGCGGGCGAGATTTTCGATCCCACGGGCATGGTCCTCTCCGTGACCTATCAGGACAAGAGCACGGATACGCTGACCGTCGAATCGCCGTCCGATGTCGATTTTGACGATTCGCCGCTGGTCAGCGGACAGACTTCCGTCGAGATCACGATTGGGCAAGCCACTGTCACGCAGGCGATCACCGTGCGCACGGGCGTCTTCATCGAAGCGGAGGACGGGATCATCGATTCTACCGGTGCAGACATTAACACCGATTCCGCGGAGGCGACGGGCGGCGCCTATGTCGGCGACATGAAGTCGGGCGACACGCTCTCCTTCCAGCTCCGGGCGGAAAAGGCCGGCACCGCGGAGATCGTTTTCCGTCTTGCTTCGCAGTATCTGAAACAGGACGACAATTGGACGCCGATCTGGATGGGCGACTGCCAGCTCAATAAGATCATGAAGGTCTATGTCAACGAAGTCGAGCAGAACATCGACGCTTCCGTCATTCTACCCGGCGGCGGCGCTGAGGGCGGGACGCCCGACGCGTCCCTGTGGTTCAATTGGATGGACGTTGAATTCGGCGACGTGGAACTGCGGGAGGGCCGCAACGAGATCACCATCGAGTTCATCCGTCATGACTATGCCGATTGCAGCCAGGACGCTTTCAATAACGTGTTCACCGCCAACATCGACAGCATGAAGGTCATCACGGACGACAATGAGATCGAACCCGTCAAAGCCGAAATCACTGCCGCCGCCCTGGGCACGGAAATCGGCCTGGAAGAGCGCGACGGCAAGGTCTGGTATGTGGTCGCCGGCGGCACGTTTGAATATGAAGCCGCGGGGCTGACCGACGAAGAACTGGATTCCGCGCTGGCGCAACTTCTGGAGGATTATTATTACTTCGACCTGGGCGCCAACGCCTACATGGAAACGGGCAATTGGGAAGGCAATTGGAACCTGTATTGCGTCAACACGGAAGAGATCACGGTCGACCGCGCGGACGGTACGTTTGAAATTGCCGTGGACATCACCGACCTCGACAACTTTTCCTACACGACCCACCTGAAGGAGGAAAGCGCGCGGACGAACGAAAACGGCTGGAACGACTTCAAGCCCGACGTGGATTCCTTCACCGACAGCGTTGAGCTGGACGGCAGGGTATATACCATGAGCTACACCAAGGGCGGCAACGAGTCCGCTTATTACGGCTGCGTCGGGTTGAAGATCGCCAACGCCAATGCATAAGAGAAAAGGCGGTTTGCCGCCGGAAAAACATAGTATTGTTTGCAGACAAGAGAGCGTCCGCTTTGAAGGCGGGCGCTTTTCTCATGCAAAAAAACGTTCGCGGTAAAAATATTACATTTTTTTTACAAAAATAAGAAAGAAGATATACAAGTGTGTACTATAATAAAATTATAAAACGGCCCACACAAAAAGTTTTATCCTTCTATAAAACTTTTTATTCTTAATCGGGGGAGGACCGTCCGGAGCGATCCGGGCGGCCCTCCTTCCGTTTTTGTTCCGAAAAACTGCGGAGAAAAATGCCGTGACCGCTTGCAACGCTTGTTATTTTTCTGCGGGCGTGCTATAATGAACGCGAAAGAAAAGGGAGAGGAACATGGACGGAAAAAAATACAAGCTCGATTTTGAATTGGTCCCCGACGGCTGCTGGTACAGCAACCTGCGTTCGGTCTTAAAACCGCAGTATTGGGACGCCGTGCGGCGGGACGCCTATGCCCGCGCAGGCGGCCGCTGCATGATCTGCGGCAGGGCGGTGAAGCGGCTGGAAGCGCACGAACGTTGGGCATACGACGAGGCCGCCCGCATCCAGAAGCTGACCGACGTCGTGGCGGTCTGCCGTCAGTGCCATGCCGTCATCCACATCGGCAGGACGCAGCTCATGGGCGGCGAAAAGGAGGCTGCGGATTGGTTCATGCGGGTCAACGGCTGTAATTACGCCGCCTACCGCGCCGCCCTCGGCAGGGCAAACGAGGAACATCGAAGGCGCAACCGCATCGGCGAGTGGCGGCTGGACATCTCTTGGCTCAAAGAGCACTTTTCCGCGCCGCGCGCGGGCGGCCCGCCGCTCCCCGAAGCGGGGGAAAACGGCGGGGGAACGAAATAAAACACTGCGTCGCTTTGCCCGTTCATCGCGGGCATGCCCTGCGCAGACGGGCAAAACAAAGGAAAAAGAGGAGGCATAAAATTGAATCCCGTTCTGGTCACCATTCTCGGCTTTGCCATCATCTTTTTGATGACTGCCCTGGGTTCGGCGCTGGTCTTTGTGTTCAAGGACAATATATCGCCGAAACTCAACACGCTCTTTCTCGGCTTTGCGGCGGGCATCATGGTCGCCGCGTCCATCTGGTCGCTGCTCCTTCCCTCCATCGAAGGGGCGGCGGATTGGGGCACGTGGAAGTTTGTCCCCGCCGTCTGCGGCTTCCTGCTCGGCGGCATATTCCTCGTCGTGCTCGATAAAGTCGTGCCCCACCTGCACGCCGCCACCAACCGCGAGGAGGGACCGGACGTCGCGCTCGCCAAGCCCGTCAAATTCTTTCTCGCGGTCACCATTCACAACATCCCCGAAGGGCTGGAAGTGGGGTTTGCCTTCGGTGCGGCGGCGACGCTCGGCACGGACGCGGCGCTCGTTTCCGCTCTCGCCCTCGCCGTCGGCATCGGCATTCAGAACCTGCCCGAGGGCGCGGCGGTCGCGCTGCCCATGAAGCCCGTGACGGGCAGCCGTCTCAAAGCCTTCGCGTTCGGGACGGCAAGCGGCGCGGTGGAGCCGGTCTTTGCCGTCGTCGGCTATTTCCTCGCAGCATACCTCTCGGCGGCGCAGCCCTGGCTTTTGTCCTTCGCCGCGGGGGCGATGATCTTCGTCGTCGCCGAGGATCTCATTCCGTCGGCGAAGCTGGACGAGCACACCCACCTCGGCACCTGGGGCGTCATGGTCGGCTTCGCCCTGATGATGACTCTCGAAGTCGTATTCGGCTGACGGGACGGTCCTTTCAGTCGTTTGCCGCAATGTATGTATCGGATACGGGAGGAAAGACAGATGTTTGACGGCAAACTGGAAACGTTTGTAAAAGTAGCGGCCGACGGCAGTTTTACCAAAGCGGCGGAAGGTCTGTACATCACGCCGACGGCTGTCATGAAGCAGATCAATGCTTTGGAAGTCGAACTTGCCGTGACGCTCTTCGAGCGCACCAATCACGGTCTGCGCCTCACGACGGCGGGCGAAAGTTTTTTACGGGACGCGCGGTACCTTTTGGAATACGCCGACCGCGCGGTGCAGAAAGCGCGGGAGATAGACGAAGGCGAAAACCGCAGATCCATCCGCATCGGTACGTCGGTCATGACGCCCGCAAAGTTCATTCTGGACGTATGGTCGCGGATACAGAGCCGTATGCCCGACCTGAAGATCGAGCTCATCCCCTTTGAAAACAACCCTGTCAATTCCGTGGAGATATTGCGCAACCTCGGGCAGCATATCGATATCGTCGCGGGGCTGTACGACGAAAATTTTCTGAAGGAGCGCCGCTGCCTTGCGGCGCACATGTACGACAAAAAGATACTTCTTGCCGTTCCCGTGGCGCACGCGCTGAGCGCCGAAACGATCATCACGGCCGAAAAGCTGAAAAACCGCAAGGTCTTATTCATCCGCCGCGGTTGGAACAGATACATCGACGATCTGCGCGGCAAGTTAGAGGCGTGCGGCGTAAAGACGGAAGATTTTGAAATGTTCAACATGTCCGCTTACAACCGCGCCGTCACGGAGAATACGCCCATCATCACCGTAGAGGGTTGGGAGGACGTTCACCCGCTTTTAAGGCTCATACCCGTCGATTGGGAGGATTCCGTTCCCTTCGGCGTGTTCTATTCGCCGACGCCCGCAAAACTCGTCAAAAAATTTATCGGTCTGTTGAGTTCCGTCGCCGGGAAATAAAACCGTTATCATGCACCGCAAGGCCGCGTATTCAAAAGAATGCGCGGCCTTTATTATTTTCTTGTATTTACTTTCGGTTCAAACAGTGAACTTTTTTGAAATTCCCTTTTGAAAGAAGGCGTGCTATAATGTATCCGTAAATCAAAAGGAGGTTTTTTTATGGAATATGTAACGCTTGCAAACGGTGTGAAGATGCCGCAGCTCGGCTACGGCGTGTACCAGGTGACGAGGGACGAATGCGAAAGGTGCGTTGCGGACGCGCTCAAAGTCGGCTACCGCCATATCGACACGGCGCAGTCCTACTTCAACGAAGAGGAAGTCGGCAATGCAATCAAAAAGTCCGGTATTCCCCGCAATGAACTGTTCATCACCACTAAGGTGTGGATAGAGCACTACGGCTATGAGGCGTGCAGAAAGTCCGTTTTGGAATCGCTGCGCAAATTGCAGCTCGACTATATCGACCTCGTCCTCTTGCACCAGCCGTTTGCCGATTATTACGGCGCATGGAGGGCTTTGGAAGAACTGTATGCGGAGGGGAAACTGCGCGCCATCGGCGTATCCAACTTCCTGCCCGACAGGCTGGTAGATTTATGTAACTTTGCCCGCATAAAGCCCATGGTCAACCAGGTGGAGACGCACCCCTTCAACCAGCAGAAAGTTGCGCACGAATGGATGAACAAATACGGCGTCGTGCACGAGGCATGGGCGCCCTTCGGGGAAGGCAGGGGCGGACTGTTTACGGATCCCGTCCTTGTAAAGATCGGCGAAAAGTACGGAAAGACGGCGGCGCAGGTCATTCTTCGCTGGCATTTGCAGCGCGGCATCGTCGTCATCCCCAAGTCCACGCATATCGAGAGGATGGAACAGAACTTTGATGTGTTCGGTTTCACGCTCTCGGACGAGGACATGCAGGCGATCGCCGCGCTCGACAAAGAGCAGTCGTCCTTCTTCTCGCACACCGACCCGGCAACGGTGGAGATGTTCGTGAAAATGGTCGAGGAGCGCCGCGGCAAGACGAGCGATACCGCCAAAAAGAACTGGTAAACGGCGCTGCCGCGAGGTGGAAGAACCATGAAAAAGTTTTTTGCAATGCTTTTAAGCTTCATTCTGTGCGGAACAGCGCTCGCGTTCGCCGCATGTGCGGACAATACGCCGAGTGAAAACACTTCTTCCGGCGACCCTGCAAGCGATACGCTCGTCGTGTATTTCTCATGGTCGGGCAACACGCGGGAGATGGCAAGTTATATCGCAGGGCAGACAGACGCCTATCTCGTGGAGATCGTTCCGGAAGAACCTTATGAAGGCAGCTATAACGATGTGGCCTATGGCAGGGCGCAGGAAGAGGCGGAAAACAATGCCCGTCCCGCCGTTTCGCAGGCGACGTATGATCTCATCGATATGGAAAATTACGATACCATACTCATCGGCTTTCCCATATGGTGGCATACCGCACCCATGATAATCGGCACATTCCTCGAACATTACGAATGGACGGCGCAGGACAATATCTATCCCTTCTTTCAGGGCGCGTCGAACAGCAATCGGGAATATTACGATAACTCCATGAGCTTTGTCCGCGGCAGCGCGGAAGGCGCCACCGTCCATGACGGCTTGTATTGCGATGAGGGCGCTACGCAGACGATCGATGCATACCTTTCGTCCAACGGGCTCTTGTAAATACGGGCAATGACTTTACCGGCAAAACCGTCGTACCGTTCTGCACTTCTTCCGGCTCCGGCTTGGGTGAAAGCGGCAGGCTGCTCGCCGATATGGCGGGCGAGGGCAACCGGCTGACGGGACACGGCTTCCGTTCGCGCGCATCCGAAAGCGATGTAACGAGCTAACTGCGCGATCCGGGCGTAATCGAATAAGGAAATATTTTATGGCGGAAAAGAGTAAAACGAAAAAGAAAGTGATCGTGGCGGTTTCTATCGTATTGACGGCAATAATTGTTTTTGCCATAGCCGGATTTTTTGTCCTGCGCCATTTCACCGCGCCCGCCCGCCAGCTGGGCGAGATCACGGCGAACGCCGTAGTTCAGACGGATAAAGGCACATTGCAGGGGCGGGAAAATAACGGCGTTTATAACTTTCTCGGCGTGGAATATGCAAGGGCTACAAAACTTTTTCAGCCCGCCGAAGAGGTGGAGCCGTGGGAAGGCGTAAAAAACGCCACTGAATACGGGCCTTCTTCCATGCAATCCAATTTTTTGGGCGATTTTGGGGCATGGGTCTCGGGGGTACAATACGATAACAACTGCCAGAACCTTAACATATGGGCGCCCGAAGGCGCGCAGAACGCGCCCGTCATGGTATGGTTGTACGGCGGCTCAAATGGGTTGAATGTATTTGAATGAGAAAAAGGGATGCCGCGCCGCGGCATTTTTGAATGCGGGCATTTGCCGCATCGAAACGAAGAATTTTCAGCTGTAAACATCTTTTCTGACCCGTAACTTTATATGTGCCGCGAAAACTTCTTTCTCTGGAACGAAAACGTCGGTAGAGGCGGGGCATGCCCGAAAAAAGAGGGAAACAGCAGCAAACGGTTACAAGGGGAAAGCGTTAAAAACCCCATACCATGCCCGCGTGAAAGGGAAAAACCGACTTACGGATTGGTGGATAATGTTTTATATGAACAATGCGGGCATGGGTGTGAAACGGATGCGTTTCGATGAAGCGATGCAAAACTTCGGCGCGGGCATGCGGCGGCCGTTTGCCGGAAAAACAAAATGAACCGCATTTTTTGCCGCAAAAATTGTTAAATTTACGTCCAAATACCCGAAAAAGACAGAATTTGTCAGAGAAAAGTCGAAAGTCGGCCGAGAAATTTGTGCGAATTACTTGATTATCCGCCGAAAAGATGATATAATGTAGCCATCAAAGTATTGTAATATTAAGAAATATACTTTTGAAAGGCTCTTTTACCGACGCTTGACGAGAGAAAAAATTTGCGGAGCCGAAAATAATTGCGGGCATGAACCCGTTTATGCCGAACGGCCGAAAAAAGACTATGTATGGGTAGGAAGCAGGCAAGGCAATGAAATTGCAGGAGCGCGGCAAAACTCAATACAAAAAAGCGAAGGCGCCCCTCAAATCCGAGGGGAAAGCTGTTATTTTGTCCATCCGGCCGAGAGGGGCAAATTTTTTATTTTTTTGATCGCGGACGGCGTGCATGAGCCCGGGGGGCATGCCATGGCGGCAACAAAAAAGAACTTACGGGAGAGAAAACATGATGGAGAATAAAACGGAAAAGGATATACGCGAGGAGATCGCCGTGGCAGATGCCGGGGCGGCGCTGGGCGCGGACATGGATGCGGCGGATGTCAATGCCGGATATGCGCCCGCTCCCGCACAGGCTTTGCCGCGGCAGGCGTGGCAATCTTATGAGCGGAAAGGGGTCGGGCACGCCCTGTATAAATTCTGCAAGCGGACGTTTGACATCGTATCCGCAACTTTGATGCTCATCGTTCTTTCGCCTTTGATCTTGCTCTGCCTCTTCATTAAGTGGGCGGAAGACTTCCGTCACCCCCGGTATGAATTGCACATCGAACGTGCGGACGATAGCATGCCCGCGGGAAAGGGTGTGACGCGCATCATCAGAAAGGACGGTGTCGCCTTCGATTGCAGCCTGACGCCCGTGAAGAAGGAGAAGGGCGGCAAGCGGTTCGTCAATCCCGTCTACACTTCCACGCGGGTGGGTAAAAACCGAAAGGAATTCAAGTTGTTCAAGATCCGTTCGATGGTTCCGAACGCCGAGGAAATGAAGGCGCAGCTGATCGAAGCGGGACTGAACGAGGCGGATCCGCCCGTGTTCAAAATGAAGGACGACCCGCGCATCACCAAGTTCGGAAAGTTCCTGCGCAAGACCAGTTGCGACGAACTGCCGCAGCTTTTGAACATCATCCGCGGGGACATGAGCGTGGTCGGGCCCCGTCCGGCGCTTCCCGACGAAGTGAAGGAGTACACCGTCGAACAGTTGCACCGTTTCGACGTGAAGGGCGGCTTGCTTTGCCTGTGGCAGATACAGAAGAACCGGAACGATATCCCTTTCGAGGAATGGGTCAGGCTGGATCTGGACTACATCGCCCGCCAGAGCGCCGGGCTGGACTTGAAGATCATTTTCAAAGGCGCATACATGGTCCTCTTTGACAGAAGCGGAGAGTAAAGGAAAGAGAGCGCAGGCATGCCTGCGCAAAACGTTACATAAAATATGGGTATGACGAAGAAGGCGTCAACATCACAAAAGGAAACGATGACATGAAAATAGCAATGATCGGGCAAAAGAAAGTCCCTTCCAGGGAAGGCGGCGTGGAGATCGTCGTCGAGGAACTGTCCACACGCATGGCGGCGCGCGGGCACGAAGTCACGCTCTTCAACCGCAGGCGCAAACTTCCGAAGGGCGAAAAGCCCGTGACCGAATACAAGGGCTGTAAGATCAAAGAGATATTCACCATCAACAAAAAGTCGTTCGACGCGATCGTGTATGCCTTTTTTGCGACCTTAAAGGCGCGGAAAATGGCAAAGAAGGGAGAATTCGACGTCCTGCATTTTCATGCGGAGGGTCCCTGTTTCTTTCTGAATCTTTTGCCGAAGCGGGAAAAGAGAAAATATAAGATCGTCGTCACCATTCACGGGCTGGACTGGCAGCGGGGCAAGTGGGGCGCGTTGGCAAGCAAGGTCCTGCGCAACGCCGAGCGGAAAGCCGTCAAATATGCCGACAAGGTCATCGTTCTTTCCAAGAACAATCAAAAATATTTTGCGGACAAATATCACCGCACGACGACGTATATCCCCAACGGGGTCGATCTGCCCGTATTGAAACCGACCGATCTCATCACCAAAAAATGGAAGCTGACGCCGAACAGCTATGTTCTCTTCCTTGCGCGCATCGTGCCGGAAAAAGGGCTGCAATACCTGATCCCCGCGTGGAAGAAGGTGGTGGAGCAGACGGGTACGGATAAAAAACTGGTGATCGCGGGCGGGCCTTCGCACAGCGACGAATACTTTGAAGAAGTAAAGCGGATGTGCAAGGGAGACCCGAGCATCATCATGACGGGCTTTGTGGAAGGGCAGGCGCTGGAGGAGTTGTACAGCAACGCATATCTGTACGTTTTACCGTCGGACATCGAGGGCATGCCCATGAGTTTGCTGGAAGCGCTCTCGTACGGCAACGTGTGTCTGGTTTCGGATATTGCGGAGAATACCGAGGTCATCAACGAAGATTGCTTCGTATTCGAACGCGGCAACGTGGACAGATTGCGGCATCAGATCAAGAAGATTTTGAACCTGCACGTGCAGACGCATAAAAACATGGTCATGCCGTACAGTTGGGACGACGTGACGGACAAGACGCTGGAGGTGTACGAATACGCCGAGTACGAGGAGAAGAAAGAAAAAGAAAGACCCTGCGGTAAATGAGATCCGTTGGGAAGGGCGGCCGTTGCGATCGGCCGCCCTTACTTTTTCCGCCCTGTGCACGCAAAAAATGTCCATGTAACGTCAAAAAATTTCTTGTAAAAAGCGGCAATATCTGTTATCATGGTTATGAGAAAAAACAGATAAAGAGAGGACACACGATGAAGGTTTTCGATTTCAATCGCGGCTGGAAATGGAGACGCGCGGAGGATGCGGCGTGGTCGGACGTCACGCTCCCGCACGACGCGATGATCGGAGAGAAACGCACGGCGGAGAGCGACGGCGGTACGAACACGGGCTGGTTCGAAGGGCACGACTATGTGTATGAAAAGACTTTTTTCGTGCCGTCCGATTTTGCCGATAAAGTGGTTACGCTGGAATTCGAGGGCGTTTACCGCAACGCCGAAGTGTATATCAACGGCGAAAAGGCGATGTCCCGCCCGTACGGCTATATCGGCTTTTTCGTCCCCGTGAGTCGGTTCCTCCGTTGCGGCGAAGAGAATACGGTCCGCGTCACGGCGCGCAACGCCGATCAGCCCAACAGCCGCTGGTATTCGGGCGCGGGCATCTATCGTCCCGTGACCATGTTCGTACAGGAGCGGCGGCACATCCTTCTGAACGGCGTGCGCATCCGCACCCTGACGATCGACCCTGCCGTAGTGGAAGTCCGCGTCCGGACGAGCGAGCCCGGGGAGGTGCGGCTGTCCGTGGAACGGGAGGGCGTTTCGGCCGCGTCCGTGACTGCGGAGAGCGACGGGGAGGCGGTGTTCGCCGTCGAAGTGCCGCATGCCGCGCTTTGGTCGCCCGAAGAGCCGAATCTCTATACCTGCACCGCCCGCTTCGGCGGCGACGAAGTCACGGAAACGTTCGGCATACGCACGGTTTCGTGCGACGCGGAAAACGGGTTTTGCATCAACGGCGCGCGGGTCATCCTGCGGGGGGCGTGCATCCATCACGACAACGGCATCCTCGGCGCGCGGTGCTTCGAAGAGGCGGAGGAGCGCAAGATACGCCTTTTGAAAGAGACGGGCTACAACGCCGTGCGCAGCGCGCATAATCCCTGCTCCAAGGCCATGCTCCGTGCCTGCGACCGGCTGGGCGTGCTGATGATGGACGAATACGTCGACATGTGGTACATCCACAAGACCATGTACGACTATGCCGACTATGTTCCCGCATGGTACGAGCGCGACATAACGGACATGATCGAAAAGGACTTCAACCACCCCTCCGTCGTGATGTACTCCCTCGGCAACGAGGTCGCCGAAACGGGACAGGCAAAGGGGATAGAATTCTTCCGCAAGATGCGCGCGGTCTGCAAAAAACTCGACCCCGACCGCCCCGTGACGGCGGGCGTCAACATCTTTTTCAACTACCTGCACGCTCTCGGTTTCGGCGTGTATACCGACAAAAAAGCGCGCGAGAACCCGCAAAAAAAGGTGGGCAGCGAATTTTTCAACGACCTTGCGGGGCGGCTGGGGGCAAATTTCATGAAGATCATGGCAAAGCTGCCCGGCTGCGACAGAAAGACGCGCGGCTGTTATGCGGCGATGGACGTCGCGGGGTATAACTACGGCATTCTCCGCTATGAAGGCGATCTGAAGAAATATCCCGGCCGGGTGATCCTGGGCAGCGAAACGTTCTGTTCGGACGCCTGTCGGTTTATGGAGATCGCCAAAAAACACCCCGCGCTAATCGGCGACTTTGTCTGGGCGGGCATGGACTACCTTGGCGAGGTCGGCGTGGGCGCCTGGGAATATAAAGAGTATGCGCCCGATTTCCGCCACGGTCCCGGCTGGATCAGCGCGGGCAGCGGCAGGCTCGACCTTCTCGGGAACCCGCTGGGCGAGGCGGCATACACCCGCGTGGCGTTCGGCCTCACCGACGTGCCGCAGATCGCCGTCGTGCCTGTCGGCAATACGGACGAAAAGCACTCGCCGTCGGCGTGGAAATTTTCCAACGCGCGCCCGTCCTGGTCGTGGAACGGGCTGGACGGGAAAAAGGCGCGGGTGGAGGTGTATTCCCGCGCGCCCGCTGTGGAACTCTATATCAACGGCAAGCGGGTCGGCAGAAAGAAACGCGGAAAAAATTGCTGTTTCGTTTTCCGCACGACGTATCGCGGCGGCGAGGTGACGGCGGTCGCCCTGGACGAAAACGGGAAAGAACTGTCGCGCAATTCCCTGCGCACGGCGGGGGAGGAGACCGTGCTTTCCGTCGCGCCCGAAAGGGAAACGACCGAAGGGGGCGGGCTGTGTTTCGTGCGTCTGCGCTATACCGACGCGGCGGGCACTGTCAAACCGCTCGAACGGGGCGTCCTGAAAGTCAGCGTGGCGGGCGGCGAGCTTTTGGCGCTCGGCTGCGCGTGCCCCTACAACGAACGCGGCTACATGACGGACGAAACGGACACCTATTACGGCGAGGCGATGGCGGTCGTCAGGGCGTCCGCAGACGCTTCCGCGGTCATCGTGACGGCGACGGACGGCAGGCTGCGGGGAGAGACGGAGATAAAAGTGCGGGGGAACAAACAAGGGTATGAATGTATATGATCGTGCCCGTTGTCTTATTTTGAAGAAGAGGAGTGACGCCTTGTATGAATGAAACGGAATTCGGGCGCTATGCCTGTAAAGTCACCGCCGCGGGCAGGGTCAACATCATCGGGGAACATGTGGACTATTGCGGCGGCAAAGTCCTTCCCGCGGCACTCTCCCTCTGCAACACGGTGTACGTCCGCCCCAACGGGACGGATAAGATCAATCTCTTCTGGACCACGCTGCCCGGCTCCGTCTCCCTCGATATCGGCAATTTGGAAGCATACCGGGGGTTGCGCTACGGCAACTATCAGGCGGGCAGCGCGCTTTTCTGGAAGCGGGCGGGGCATAAACTCGTCGGCTGCGACATGCTTCAAAGCTGTACGGTGCCCTTCGGCAGCGGGCTGTCCTCCTCGGCGGCGATCGAGGTTTCGACGATCGCCGCGCTGGCGGCGGCTGCGGGGGAACCGTTCGACCCCGTCGAAGTCGCCCTGCTCGCGCAGAAAGCCGAGCGGGAGTTTGCGGGCGTCAACTGCGGCATTATGGACCAATATGCCTCCGCCTGCGGCAGGCGGGGGTATGCCATGCTGCTCGATTGCGGCACACTGCAATGCGAATACATTTCGTTCGCGCTCGGCGGCTGTTCCCTCGTCATTGCCGATTGCTGCAAACCGCACGATCTCGTGCAGAGCAAGTACAACGAACGCCGCGCAGAAACGGAGGAGGCGCTCGCGATCCTGCGCAAAAAACTGCCCGTCAACTGCCTTGCCGAGGTGACGGCGGGCGACTTTGAAAAATATGCGTACCTCCTGCCCGAAAAATTGCGCGCCCGTGCCCGCCACGTCGTGGAGGAATGTGCTCGCGTGTCATGCGCCGCCGAGGCGATGAAGGGGGGCGACTCGGCGCGTCTGGGGGAACTGCTCAACGCTTCGCACGCTTCCCTGCGCGACCTCTATGAGGTGACGGGAAAGGAACCGGACGCCTTGGCGGCAGCGGCGCAATCTCATCCCGCCTGTCTCGGTTCGCGCATGACGGGGGCGGGGTTCGGCGGCTGCACCGTTTCTCTCGTCCGCACGGAAGCCCTCGGCGATTTCAAATCGTATGTTTCCGCGCGTTATCGGAAAGAAACGGGCTATACCGCCCGCTTTTACGAAGCGGATGTTTCCGACGGCATCACCCTTTCATTCGCCGCCGACGAATGACGCGCGTTATTGCGGAAGGCGGAAAGAGGGGAAAGAGGCGGATATGTACTTTCGCGTTAAAAAACGATATGAACCCATGCCCGCGTTGAACGGGTAAAAGAATAGGGGCATGCCAAAGAAAAAGGCGCGTGTCTTGTCACAATTTTACCCTCTGCGGCATAAAAATACCGCAAAGTTGCCGCACGGCCTTGAAAAGCGGAGAGATTTGTGATATAATGGGATAAAAGCGGGCGGCGGCGCAAAAAAGCGGGCCGCCGCGGGAGGGAGAAACATGTTTGCGGAGATCGTCGTCAGTTTTCTGTTGCAAGTCGTATTTACGGTCGGGGTGATTTTTCTCTTCGGGTGGCTGATATCGCTTTGCAACAAGAGGTTTTATTCCAACTTCGGCCGGTACGGGCGCACCGTCTGTTACGTCACGGGCATCATCGGCACGCCCGTGCACGAATTGTCGCACGCTCTCTTTTGCATCATTTTCGGACATAAGATCACGGACATCAAATTGTTTTCCGTCAGCTCCGCCGACGGCACGCTCGGCTATGTCAACCATTCGTACAACCGCCGTAATTTTTATCAGCGCATCGGAAATTTTTTCATCGGCGTTGCGCCGATCGTCGTCATCTCCCTGCTGCTCTACGGGCTGGCAAAACTGCTTTTGCCCGATTTCACCGCGGCGGTCGACGCCCTTTCTTTTTCGGAGGAGGCAAGGGACTTTGAAAGTTTGTTTTCCGGTATTTTTGCCGTCATCGGCTCTTTCTTTGCGGGCGTCGTCACCTGGCAGTGGTGGGTCTTTCTTTTGATCGGCATCTTCCTTTCGCTCCATATGACTTTGAGCGGCGCCGACATCCGCAACGCCGTTGCCGGTCTGGTAACGCTCCTTGCGCTCCTGCTGCTCGCCGACGTCGTGACGGGGCTCGTCAGCCCCGCCGCGCTGCAAACGTTTACCCGCTGGGTCATCGGGGCGGGCGCCTGCATGCTCTGCTTTTTGACCCTCGCGCTCGCGGTATCCCTGCTGGGCGTGCTCTTCTCTTATTTGGTGCGCCTGCTCCGTAAGTAGGGGTACCATAAGGACATGCGGGCGGTGCCGGCGCGGCGTTCCGGCTTTGCCGCGGAAGAGTATCGTTGCAAACAAAAAAAGACGGCGCGCGGCAAAATGCCGCGCGCCGTAAAACATATGCATCGGTATGGTATATACATGGTATATACCGGAAAAACCATCGGCTCCCGTTCGGGGTTCAGGCGGGCACGACCTCCACGGTGACGTCGGCTTCCGCCCCTTCCATCAGGCGGACGGTCACGGTATAAACGCCCAGGTTTTTGATGGGCTCTTTGAGCAAAATTTTCTTCTTGTCCACGTCCGTGCCCAGGGCGGCGAGTTCCTGCGCGATCTGCGCGGACGTGACCGAGCCGAAAAGTTTTCCGTTTTCGCCCGTCTTGATGGCGAGGGTGATCTTTTTGCCCTTCAGCGAGGCGGCAAGCGCCTGCATCGCCTTGACCTCCTCGGCCCTGTGAAATTCTTTCGCCTTCTTTTTCTGCATCGCCTCGTTCAGCGAAGCGGCGGTGGCGGCCTCGGCGAGGTTCTTTTTCAGAAGAAAGTTCTTGGCATAGCCCTCGGAAACTTCGATGACGTCGCCCTTTTTTCCGCTGCCTTTAACGTCTGCCTTCAAAATAACTTTCATGTTGTCCGTGTCCTCCGTTTGAAATGGTCCCGCAATGCGGTGCGGGCGGAAGGGGAAAGCCACACTTCCGCCGCCTTTGCGTTCCGTCCATATCATTGTACCCCAAAATCGGCGGAATGTCAATAACCTTTCGTTTATTTTTTTCTCTTTTGTGTATGATTACAATAGATATGAGACAAAGATGATAAAAAAAGAGTAACAAGCCAAGAAGTTTGTGATATAGTTTAATCACCAAAAAAAACCAAACAAACGAGGCTGTTACTCTATGAATACTATAT